>DASUSF010000350.1:0-2344 GCA_036375275.1 Geminicoccaceae bacterium
GCTTCGGGCGGGACGCCTGGATCGGTGCCGGCACGGTGCTCCGCCCGGAGGACGTGATCCGGGTCAAGGAGGCGGGCGGCGGGCTGATCGTGATGCCGCACACCGATCCGGCGGTGATCGCGGCGGCGAAGCGGGAGGATATGCTCGCGCTGCCCGGGGCCGCGACCCCGAGCGAGGCCTTCGCGGCGCTCGCCGCCGGCGCCGACGGGCTCAAGATGTTCCCGGCCGAGGCCCTGCCGCCGGCGGTCGCCAAGGCGTGGCGGGCGGTGCTGCCCGCGGAGGCGGCGCTGCTCCCGGTCGGCGGCATCACGCCGGATCGGCTCGCCCCTTACCTCGCCGCCGGCGCCGATGGCTTCGGGCTCGGCTCCGCGCTGTACCGCCCCGGCATCGACCTCCGGGACCTGGCCGAGGCGGCGCGAGGCTTCGTTCGCGCGCTCGGCGAAGCCCGGTGCGGATGAGGAACCGCCGGGGACCCCTGACGTTGCGCCTTCAGGCCGATCCAGGAACGCGCGCTTGGCTGCGAAGGAACCACCGGATTCCGCCCGCCGGCTGATCCCGCCCGATGCCGACCTCGCGCGCCTGCGCGAGATCGCCCGCGACTGCGACGCCTGCCCGCTCCACGAGCGGGCCACCCAGACGGTCTTCGGCGAGGGGCCGCGGCGCGCCCGCTGCATGCTGATCGGCGAGCAGCCCGGTGACCAGGAGGACCGTCAGGGCCGGCCGTTCGTCGGCCCCTCCGGCGAGCTGCTGGACTGGTCGCTCCGGAAGTCCGGCATCGACCGCGACGAGGCCTACGTCACCAACGTGGTCAAGCACTTCAAGTGGGTGCCGCGGGGCAAGGCCAGGATCCACAGCAAGCCGTCGTCGCTGGAGATCAGGGCCTGCCGGCCCTGGCTCGACGAGGAGATCCGGCTGGTGCGGCCGGAGGTCGTGGTCTGCCTCGGATCGACGGCGGCGCAGGCGCTGTTCGGGGCGAGCTTTCGCGTGACCAAGGAGCGCGGCCGCTTCCTCCAGTCCTCGCTCGCGCCCTACGTCATGGCGACCGTGCATCCGAGCTCGCTGCTCCGGATCGAGGACCAGGCCGACCGGCACGAGGCGATCCGGGAGTTCGTCCGCGAGCTCAGAAAGATCGCCGAGGTGCTCGAGCCGGTCTGAACGGGATCGAACCCGGGCCCATATCCGCACCATGGCGACCCTCTTCGTCGGCACCAGCGGCTGGAGCTACAAGGAATGGCGGACCGGCTTCTATGCCGGCGTGCCGCAGAAGCGCTGGCTGGAGCACTACGCGAGCGTCTTCCGGGCGGTCGAGCTGAACGGGACGTTCTACCGGGCGGCGCGGCCCGGCACGCTCGAGCGCTGGTGCGAGGCGACGCCGACGTCGTTCGTGTTCACCGCCAAAGGCCACCGCGTCACGACCCACTACCGGCAGCTGAAGGACGCGACCGGAGACGTGGTCCGCCAGCGCGACCTGCTGGCGCCGCTCGGCGGCCGTCTCGCCGCCGTCGTCTGGCAGCTCCCGGCGCGCCTGAAGGCCGACGTTGCCCGGCTCGAGGCGTTCGCGGATGCGCTCAAGGCCTGGTCGGGCACGCGCCATGCGATCGAGTTCCGGGACGCGAGCTGGTTCGTGCCCGAGGTCGAGACGTTGCTGAGCCGGCACCATCTGGCCAACGTCGTCTCCGACGCCCCGACCTTCCCCTGCTGGGACCGGGACACCACCGACCTCACCTACATCCGCCTGCACGGGCACGAGCGCCTGTACCGCTCGCCCTACCCGGATGCGGCGCTCGAGGTCTGGGCCGCGCGTTGCCAGAAGGCGCTCGACGCGGGGCACGCCGTCCACGTCTACTTCGACAACACCGACGAGGGGGTGGCGCCGTTCGACGCCCAGAAGCTCTGCCGGCTGATCGAAGCATGAAGCTGCTCTGCGACGAGATGCTCCAGGGCCTCGGGCGCTGGCTCAGGACCGCCGGCTACGACACGGCGATCGCCGCGGACGCGGCGGCGGACGAGGCTCTGCTGAGCCTCGCCGCCGACCAGCGCCGCATCCTCCTCACCTGCGATCGTGCGCTGGCGGACGCGGCCTCCGGCGCGGTGCGGGCGCTGGTGCTCGCGACCGAGCGGCTCGATCCGGCGGCGCAGGAGGTCCGCGAGCGGCTCGGCGTCGACTGGCTGCATCGCCCGTTCACCCGCTGTCTTCGCTGCAACACGCAGCTCCGTCCGGCTGCGGAGCGGGACCTCGCGGGTCTGCCGGAAGAGACGAGGCGGGGTGCCGGGCCCTTCACCGCCTGTCCCAGCTGCGGCCGCATCTATTGGCCGGGCAGCCACGTCCGTCGGATGCGCGCGC
>DASUSF010000351.1:0-13864 GCA_036375275.1 Geminicoccaceae bacterium
CAGGCTCAAGGCGATCGGGATCTCGATCAGCGTGTGCTTGCCCGCCTCGAGGGCGCGGACCGCCTGCTCCTCGTGCTGGTCGCTGGGGGTCGCCAGGATCACGATGTCGACCTCGGGGTCGGCCAGCGCCGCCTCGAGCGAGCCCGCCACCTTGCGGTAGCCGAAGCGCGCCGCGAACTCCCTGGCCGCATCCGGCCGGCGGCCGACCACGGTGTGCAGCACGGCGCCGGTCTTCAACAGCGCCTCGGAGTGCCACACCCCCATCATGCCGTAGCCGACCATGCAGACGTTCAAGCCATCCTCCCTGTCCTGATCCGATCGATCGCGAGGCCGCGCCTCACTCGCGGCGCAGCCGGCCGCTCACCAGGCGCACCACGCGCCCGTCCTCGAGCCGGGTGAAGCGGAGGTCCATCTCGTCGCCGGCGACCTTCCGGTCGTAGACGTGCATCTCATAGCCGCCCGTGTCGGTGATGGTGAGCGTGAACACCGAGAGCGTGTCGTCGACCAGCCGCGCCCAGGCGTAGCCGGCCTGGCGGAACGGATCGTTCGGCCCGCGGGTCCGCCAGATCGCGGGGCGGCCGCTCGCCCGGAAGGACCGGCTCGCGGTCTTGCGCGCGCCCCCCTGCTCGCGGCGCAGGACGGTCGCCCAGGTGACCGTGAACCCGTCGTCGCCATCCGGCGTGATCGAGACGTCGAGATCGCGGCTCGCGAGCGGTTCGGGATCGTCGCCCCGGGTCTCGGCCAGCGCCTCGCCCCGCCACGTGCCGAAGAAGTCCTGAATCTCGGCCGCGTCCGCCGAAGCCGCCCAGCCGATCGCGACCAATAGTAGACCGGCGAGCCGCCCGCCCCACGTCCCAGCCCACATCCGGTGCCTCCCGCGTGACCCCACCTCCCCGGAATCTATCGGCACGGACCGCCGGTGTCTTCCATGGCCTCGCTCAGCGCTCCGCGCGGGAGCTGATCCAGCGCCCGAATCCGACGAGGCCGAGCCAGGCGAGACCGCCGAGCGACAGCATCAGCACCTCGAAGGGCCAGAGGTTGTGCGAGGTCGGATCGCCGCTCACCTGGACGACGAACAGGATCAGCCAGCCGAGCGCCACGCCGGCCGAGACCTTCGCGAGCGTGTTGCTGAGCCCGTCCCAGCGGATCAGCGCCCCGATCTGGACCGTGAGGTAGAGCAGCGGCACGCCGACCAGCAGCCCCCCGACCGCGAGGTCCATGCCCACGCCCTTGACGCCCCCTTGTGTCAGCCGGCGTGCGGCGAGACCACCTCGGTCGGGCTCGGTCCCGCCGCCTCGTGCTCCTCGCGGAGCCGCTCGCGGGCGGCGAGCGAGAGCTGGATGTTGAGCTCCCTGAGCTGCCGTTCGTCGACCGGCGACGGCGCGCCCAGGAGCAGCTCCTGGGCCTGCTGGTTGAGCGGGAACGCGGTCACCTCGCGGATGTTTGGCGTGTCCGCCAGCAGCATCACGATCCGGTCGATCCCGGGCGCGATGCCGCCGTGCGGCGGCGCGCCGTAGTGCAGCGCCCGCCACATCCCGCCGAAGCGGGCCTCGAGCGCCTCCTTCGGATAGCCCGCGAGCGCGAACGCCTTCGCCATGATGTCCGGGCGGTGGTTCCGGATCGCCCCCGAGCTGAGCTCGACCCCGTTGCAGACGATGTCGTACTGGAAGGCCAGGATCTCGAGCGGGTCGTCGCGCTCCAGGGCCTCGAGCCCACCCTGGGGCATCGAGAACGGGTTGTGCGAGAAGTCGACCTGCTTCCTGTCCTCGTCCCACTCGAACATCGGGAAGTCGACGATCCAGCAGAAGCGGTAGGCGCCCTGCTCGATCAGCTCGAGCTCCTCGCCGAGCCGGGTCCGGATCAGCCCCGCGAGCCGCTCCGCTTCGCGCGGCTCGGCGCAGACGAAGAACACCGCGTCCCCGGCACCGAGGTCCGCCGCGTCCCGCACCCGGTCGGTGCGCTCGGCATCGAGGAACTTCGCGACCGGACCCTTCGGCTCGCCCTCGCCATACTGAATGTAGCCGAGCCCAGGCGCGCCCAGGCTCTGGGCGTGCTCGACCATCTGGTCGAAGAACCGGCGCGGACGCCCGACCGCGCCGGGCGCCGGCACCGCCCGGACGACGGCGCCTCCCTCGATGGCGCGCGCGAACACCGCGAACCCGCCGCCCCGGAACGCGTCCGTGACGTCGGCGATCCGGATCGGGTTCCGGAGGTCCGGCTTGTCGGTGCCGTAGGCGAGCATCGCGTCGCGGTAGGCCAGCCGCGGGAACGGCAGGGAGGTCGTGGTCCAGTCGGAAAATTCGGTGAACACGCCGTGCATCACCGGCTCGACCGCGGCGAACACGTCCTCCTGCTCGACGAACGCCATCTCGAGGTCGAGCTGGTAGAACTCGCCCGGGCTCCGGTCGGCGCGCGCGTCCTCGTCCCGGAAGCACGGCGCGATCTGGAAGTAGCGGTCGAAGCCCGACATCATGAGCAGCTGCTTGTACTGCTGCGGCGCCTGCGGCAGGGCGTAGAACTTGCCGGGGTGGAGCCGGGACGGGACCAGGAAATCGCGCGCCCCCTCGGGTGAGCTTGCGGTCAGGATCGGCGTCTGCAGCTCGACGAAGCCCTGCGCCTCCATGCGCCTGCGGATGCTCGAGATGATCTTGGAGCGCAGCAGGATGTTCCGCTGCATGACCTCGCGCCGGAGATCCAGGAAGCGGTACCTGAGCCGG
Source organism: Geminicoccaceae bacterium (assembly GCA_036375275.1). Lineage (GTDB taxonomy): Bacteria > Pseudomonadota > Alphaproteobacteria > Geminicoccales > Geminicoccaceae > DASUSF01. The sequence continues at coordinate 2,718 of DASUSF010000351.1, forward strand.
GTCTCCTCGGGAAAGTCGCGCTCGGCGTTGACCTGGACCGGGAGCGGCGTGTCGGACGGCGCCTCGAGCCCGAACGCGTCGGCCACCACCTCGACCTCGCCGGTGGGGAGCTTCGGGTTCACGGTCTCGGGCGTGCGTGCGACCACCCGGCCGGTCACCGTGATCACGCTCTCGAGCCGAACCGCTTCCGCCGCCTGGAAGAACGGCCGCTCGGGCTGGAACACCACCTGGGTGATGCCGTGATGGTCGCGCAGGTCGATGAACAGGAGCTGCCCGTGGTCGCGCTTCCTGTGCACCCAGCCCGAGAGGCGCACCACGAGGTCCTGGTGGCTGATCCTCGGCTCGCCGCAGGTGTGGGTGCGGTAAGGGTGCATGCCCGCCTCCGAGCAGGTGAACGACGCTATCGCGTGCGGGTTGACGGCCGCGCGCAAGAGGTCATGGTTGCGGCGCGCGAGTCAAGGTGGCAGGGGCCCGCGGTCCTTTACGGGTTGGATGCTCCTCGCCTACATTCGCGCGCTGCGCGAGCACGGGCGGGAGCGGATGAGCCTTCTTGTCGACACTTCCGGGATCGAGACGTTCTGCCGCGAGCTGCGCGCCGAGCCCTACGTCGCGATCGACACCGAGTTCATGCGGGACCGGACCTACTACCCGAAGCTCTGCCTGGTGCAGGTCGCCGGGCGGGACCGGTTCGCGGCGATCGATCCCCTGGCACCCGGCGCATCGCTCGACCCGCTCCTCGAGCTGCTCGAGGCGCCGGAGGTGGTCAAGGTGTTCCACGCCGCGCGCCAGGACATCGAGATCTTCTACCGGCTGTCGGGGCGGATCCCGGCGCCGCTGTTCGACACCCAGCTCGCCGCGATGGTGCTCGGCTACGGCGAGGAGGTCGGCTACGAGACCCTGGTCCAGCAGGTCGCCAAGGGCAAGGTCGACAAGAGCTCGCGCTTCACGGACTGGTCGCGGCGCCCGCTGAGCGCGCAGCAGCTGGCGTACGCGCTCGCCGACGTGACCCACCTCCGCGTGGTGTACGAGCGCCTGAGCCGGCAGCTGGAGGAATCGGGGCGCTCCTCGTGGCTCGACGAGGAGCTCGCCACCCTGACCGACCCCAACGCCTACGAGCAACCTCCCGAGACCGCATGGAAACGGATCAAGGTGCGCTCGCGCGAGCCCCGCTTCCTCGCCATCGTGCAGGCCCTCGCCGCCTGGCGCGAGCGGGAGGCCCAACGGCGCGACCTGCCGCGCAACCGGATCCTGCGCGACGACATCCTGCTCGAGGTCGCGGCCAACCGGCCGACCGCGGCGGCGGAGGTCAGCGGACTCCGCCGGGTGAGCGTCGACGCCGCGAGCGCGCGCGGCATCGCGGAAGCGGTCGAGGGCGCGATGCAGCTGCCGGCCGACCGCCTGCCGAAGCTCGCCGCCCCGGTCAAGCTGCCGCGCGGGATCGGCCCCTTGGTCGACCTGCTGCGCACGCTGCTGAAGTTCCAGTGCGAGGAGCACGAGGTGGCGCAGCGCCTGATCGCGAACACCGACGAGCTGGAGCAGATCGCGGCCTTCGACGCCCCCGACGTCCCGGCGCTGCGCGGCTGGCGGCGGCAGGTGTTCGGCGAGGCGGCGCTCGCGCTGAAGCGGGGCGAGCTCGCCTTCACCGTGGTCGGCGGCAAGGTCAGGATCGTGCCGATCGCCGCGAACGTCGCGGCCGACTGAACCCGATGGCGGACGCACCGGACCCGCTGCTGGTGGTCGGGCGGACCAGCTTCCTCGCCCGGCACACGCTCGCGGCGCTGGGCGAGCGCCGGGCGCGCGCGGTCTCGCACGACCAGCTGGACGATCCGCGACTGCTCGACGGCGTCGGCTGCGCGGTCAGCTTCGCCAAGCACCCGGGCATCCATCAGGACGGCTACGACCTCGAGCGGGACGACCCGGACGTCCGCCTCGCCCGACGCATCGGGGAGCGGCCGGTCCGCTTCCTGATGCTCAGCAGCCGCAAGGTCTACGCGCCGGCCGAGCGGCCGCTGCACGAGACCATGCCGCTCGGGCCGAGCGACGCCTACGGGCGGAACAAGCTCGCCGTGGAGCAGCGGCTCCGGGCGCTGCTCGGAGAGCGGCTGGTGGTCCTCCGGCTCGCCAACATCTTCGGCTTCGAGGTCGAGCCGGGCCGGCGCACCTTCGCGGCACTCCTGCTCCGCACGCTCCGGGAGAAGGGGCAGATCCGGTTCGACATGAGCCCGTTCGTCGAGCGGGATTTTCTTCCCGCCGAGCGCGCCGGGGCGATCATCGCCGGCCTGACGCAGCCGCTCGGGCGCGCCCTGCCCTCGCCGCTCAACATCGGCTCCGGCGTCGGCCTGGCCTGCGGATTGCTCGGGCTCTGGGTGATCGAGGGCTACGGCCGGGGCGAGCTGGTGATCGAGCGGCCGGACGAACGGGACGCCTTCGTGCTCGACGTCCGCAGGCTCGAGGCGCTGACGGGCCCGGTGATCGAGCGGGACGGGCTCCGCGAGGCGTGCCGGGAGCTCGGACGCCGCCTCGGGACGCAGCCGGGCGCTATGCCGTCCACCGGACGTTAAGAAACAAGGCCGCATCATGACCATCATCCGCACCCGCGAAGGCCCCTACGCATCGATGGTCGCTTCGAGCCTCCAGGAGCGCGAGGTCGCGCGCGAGGGCATCCGGTCGCTCGCGGCGCGGATGACCCGGCGCTACCTGATCGCGCTGTGCATCATCGCGCTGCTCTCGATCACCGCGTTCAGCGGCACCCGCCTGATCATCCGGCATCAGGACGAGAACTTCACGGTCATCAACGTCGCCAGCCGGCAGCGGATGCTGACGCAGGAGATCGCCAACCTCGCGCTGCGCATGGCGGTCCACGAGGATCCGGCGACCCGCGCCCGGGCGCGCGTCGGGCTCGGCCGCGCGATCAACGTCATGGAGCGCTCGCACCGGGCGCTGATCCACGGCGACGCCGAGTACGGCCTCCGAGCGGAGTCGCGCTCGGCGCTCCGCCGGATGTACTTCGCGCCCCCGCTCGAGCTCGACCTGCTGGTCAGCGACTTCCTGCTCAGCGCGGCGAGCCTGACCGCCCTCGCCGACGGCTCGATCGAGCCCGACCATGCGGACCTCCGCCGGGTGCGCGATGCCGCGGCGGGCCGGCTGCTGCGGGCGCTCGACATCGCGGTGACGCGCTACGAGGAGGCTGCGGCCAGGGAGGTCGAGGATCTGCGCCGGGCCGAGCTCGCGGTGCTCCTGGTCACCCTCCTGGTCCTCGTCCTGGTGGCGCTGCTCATCTTCCGCCCGATGGTCGCGCGGTTCCGGCTCGAGGCCCATCGCTTCCTCGAGTCGCAGGATGCCCTGGAGCGGGTGGCGCACCACGACGAGCTCACCGGCCTGCCGAACCGGACGCTGTTCCAGCTGCGGCTCGAGATGGCGCTCGCCCAGGCGCGCCGCGACGGCACGCTCACCGCGGTCCTGCAACTCGACCTCGACCACTTCAAGGACGTGAACGACACGCTCGGCCATGCCGCCGGCGACCGGCTGCTGAGCGAGATCGCGTCCCGGCTGACGGAGATGCTGCGCGACACCGACACCGTCGCCCGCGTCGGCGGCGACGAGTTCGCCCTTATCCTGACCGGGCTCAAGAGCCCGCACCAGGTGGTGCCGGTGGCGGAGAAGATCGTCGAGGCGATCGGCCGGCCGGTGGATCATGGCGACCATGCGGTCCACACCAGCGCGAGCATCGGGATCACCTTGTTCCCGTCGGACGACGAGGAGCCGGAGCAGCTCCTGAAGAACGCGGACATCGCGCTGTACCAGGCCAAGGCCCAGGGCCGGAACACCTTCACCTTCTTCATCAGCGAGATGAAGGTCCGGGTCGAGCGGCGGGCCCAGCTCGAGAGCGATCTGCGCCGGGCGCTGAGCGCCGACGAGTTCGAGCTCCACTTCCAGCCGCAGGTCCGGCTCGCCGATCGTGCGACGGTCGGCATCGAGGCGCTGCTCCGCTGGCGTCACCCGCGCCACGGCCTGATCACGCCGTCGGCGTTCCTTGCGGTCGCCGAGGAGACCAACCTGATCGTGCCGATCGGCTTCGCGATGCTGGAGCGCGCCGCGCGTGCGCTGCGCTCGCTGGACGAGGCCGGCCTGCCGCCGCTCCGGCTCGCCCTCAATCTGGCGGGCGCGCAGCTCCGCTCGCCGGGCTTCATCGAGACCTTCGAGACCGCCCTCGGCGAGGCCGGCGTCGCGCCCGACCGGCTCGAGGTGGAGATCACCGAAGGCATCATGCTCGGTCGCGGCCACGAGAAGATCGCGACCGTGCTCGACGAGCTGCGCCGGCTCGGGGTCTCGATCGCGGTCGACGACTTCGGCACCGGCCAGGCCTCGCTCACCCACCTCAAGCGGGTGAAGGTCGACCGGCTCAAGATCGACCGGAGCTTCGTGCGCGACATCGGGATCGATCCGGACGACGCGGCGATCGTCCGCGCGGTCACCAACCTCGGGCACTCGCTGGCCCTCGAGGTCATCGCCGAGGGGGTCGAGCACGAGGACCAGCTCACGTTCCTGAAGCTGCAGGGCTGCGACCTCGCGCAGGGCTACCTGTTCAGCCGCCCGATCCCGCCGGAGGAAATCGTCGACCACCTGCGCGCGAGCGAGGTCGCGGCGCCGGACGGGCGCCAGCGCCAGCGGCTGGCCTGAGCGGGCCGCCGCCGGGTCAGCGGAGGCGTCGAGCCAGGAACCGCCTGCCCGGGCGGGCGAACGCGTCCTGGGCCGCGATCAGCGCCAGCTCCCGGCCCCCCTCCGCGATCGTGCGCTCGACCAGGACGAACATCGCGGACACCGCGCGGGCGAGCGCCTCGGGCAGCCGCCGGCCGGCCAGCAGATGGCCGAGCAGCAACGCGCTGAAGGCGTCCCCGGTGCCGTGCAGGACCGCCCGCCGCCGAGGCGTCCGCACCAGCCAGGCCTCGTCGGGCAGAGCCGCCAGCACGCCGAGCTCGGAGGTTCCGACCGGCAGGCCGGTCACGACCACGATCCCGGCACCGCGCCCCTGGAGCAGCGGAGCAGCGTCGAGCGCATCCTCCGGCCCGCGCACCGCCCGCGCGGCGAGCACGCCGAGCTCGAACCCGTTCGGCGTCACGAGGTCGGCGGCGGGCACCAGGCGGTCCCTGAACACCTCCGCGATGCCGGGCTGCACGAACACGCCGGTGTGCTCGTCGCCGATCACCGGATCGCAGCAATAGAGCGCGTCCGGCCGGCGTCGCCTGACCCGTTCGATCGCGGCCTCCACCACCACTCCGGTCTCGGCCGTGCCGAGGTAGCCCGAGAGGACGGCCACGCACGCGTCGAGGGCGCCGATCCGCTCCAGGCTCTCGAGCATCCGGAGCAGGAGGGCCGGATCGGCGAGCCGCCCGGTGAAGCTGCCGTAGCCCGGATGGTGGGCGAGCTCGACCGTGTCGAGGGCGATGACCTCGAAGCCGAGCCGCTGCAGCGGCAGCACCGCGGCGCCGTTGCCGACGTGGCCGTAGGCGACGCGCGACTGGATCGAGAGGATCGCCGGCCGGCGGCCGGTCATCCGCCGGTCATGCGGCGCCGCGTCTCGACCAGCGCGAGCGCCGCCCGGCTCACGATCGCGTCCGCATCGAGCTCGTGCACCCGGTACAGGTCGGGGATGTCGCCGGACTGCCCGAAGCGGTCGACGCCGAGCGGATAGGTCCGCCGGCCGGTGGTGCTGCCGAGCCAGCCGAGGGTCGCAGGATGGCCGTCGAGCACCGTGATCAGCGCCGCTTCCGGGGGGAGCGGCGCGAGCAGCCGCTCGAGGCGTGAGCGCTCCTCCCTGCGCCCGTGCAGCCGCGCGCTCTGGGCCGCCCGCCAGTCCTCGTGCAGCCGGTCGGCCGAGGTCACCGCCAGCACCCCGAGCCCGGGCTCGTCCTCGCTCATCACGTCCGCCGCCTCGAGCACCTCCGGCAGCACCGCGCCCGACCCGACCAGCGCCAGGGCCGCGTCCGGCCCGGGAGGCCTGAGCCAGTACGCCCCTTCGAGGATGCCGCGCCGGAGCTCCTCGTCGATCTCGCGCTCGGGCTGGATGAGCGGCCGGGTCGACAGGCGGAGGTAGACCGAGCTGCCGTCCGGCGCCTGGAGATGCTCGAAGGCGAAGCGCATGATCAGCGCGAGCTCGTCGACGTAGGCCGGCTCGAACGACAGCAGGCCCGGCTGGCCGATCCCGATCAACGGCGTCGAGACCGACTGGTGCGCGCCGCCTTCCGGGGCGAGGGTGATCCCGGAGGGGGTCGCGACCAGGAGGAAGCGCGCGTCCTGGTAGGTCGCGTAGTTCAGGGCGTCGAGGCCGCGGGCGATGAAGGGGTCGTAGAGGGTGCCGACCGGGAGCAGCCGCTCGCCGAACAGCGGCCCCGAGAGGCCGAGCGCGGCGAGCATCAGGAACAGGTTGTTCTCGGCGATGCCGAGCTCGATGTGCTGCCCGGTCCGGCTCTCGGCCCAGCCGATCGGTGAGGCGACCTGTTCGGCCTTGAAGATGTCGGCGTGGTCGTGGCGCGAGAACAGCCCGCGGCGGCTGACCCAGGCGCCGAGGTTGGTCGAGGTGGTGACGTCCGGCGAGGTGGTGACGATCCGCGCCGCGAGCTCGCTGTCGCCGCGGGCGAGCTCGCCCATGATCCGGCCGAACGCCTCCTGGGTCGACGCGCGGGTCGTCCGGCGGCCCGCTGCGAGCGTCGCCGGGATCGGCACCGGGCGGCTCTCGAAGGCCTCGGTGCGCTGGCCGAACGGCACCTGGTCGAGGAACCGCTGGAGGCGGTCCTGATCCATCTCGAGGCCGGCGAACCGGTCCCACTCCTGGCCGTCGCCGATCCGGTGCCGGCTCTTGAACTCGGCCATCTGATCCGGCGTCATGAGCCCCGCGTGGTTGTCCTTGTGCCCGGCGAACGGCAGGCCGAAGCCCTTGATGGTGTAGGCGATGAAGCAGTGCGGGCGGTCGTCCGCCACCCCGTGGAACGCCTCGAGCACGGCCTCGAGGTCGTGCCCGCCGAGGTTGGTCATCAACCGGCCGAGTGCCGCGTCGTCGTGGTCGCGCAGCAGCTCCCGGATGCCCTCGAGGTGGCCGAGATCGTGCTCCAGGTGGTCGCGCCAGGCGGCGCCGCCCTTGAACGTCAGCGCGGCGTAGAGGTCGTTCGGGCAGTCGTCGATCCACTGCCGGAGCGCGCCGCCGTCGCGACGGGCGAAGGCCCGCTCGAGCAGCTTGCCGTACTTGAGCGTGACCACCCGCCAGCCGACCGCCTTGAAGAAGTCCTCGATCTTCGCGAACAGGCGCTCCGGCACGACCCGGTCAAGGCTCTGGCGGTTGTAGTCGATCACCCACCAGAGGTTGCGGACGTCGTGCTTCCAGCCCTCCATCAGGGCCTCGAACACGTTGCCCTCGTCGAGCTCGGCATCGCCGACCAGCGCGATCATCCGCCCCTTGCGCCGCCGCGCCGGCCACAGCTCGTGCTCGACCAGGAGATCCTGCGCCATCGAGGCGAACAGCGTCATCGCGACCCCGAGGCCGACCGACCCGGTCGAGAAGTCGACCCCGTCCTGGTCCTTGGTCCGGGACGGATAGGACTGCGCGCCGCCGAGCCCGCGGAAGCGCTCCATCGCCTCGCGGTTCTGCCGCCCCATCAGGTACTGGATCGCGTGGAACATCGGGCTGGCGTGCGGCTTCACCGCCACCCGATCGCCCGGCTGGAGGACGTCGAAGTAGAGCGCGGTCATGAGCGTCGCCATGGACGCGCAGGATGCCTGATGGCCACCGACCTTGAGCCCGTCCCGGTGCGGGCGGAGGTGGTTGGCGTTGTGGATCATCCAGCACGCGAGCCAGAGCACCTTCTGCTCGAGAGCCCCGAGATGCGCCAGCCTGGCCTCATCGTCGCCAGTCTCGCCCGCCGCCCGCTCCAGCGTCTCCAGCATCGTCCGCCCTCCTCCGAGAATCCCTTTCCGCATACACCATCGAAACGTCGCGGCCCAGCCGAGCGCAGCCGGACCGACCACGGCTGCAGACCGCGGGCACCGGGCAGGAGGCTCTTTGCCGTTGCTGCCGAAGTGGGACTCGGCTACTCGCTGACCTGCGCCGCCCGAAGCGCCGACGGTCGTTCCGGGCGACGCCGGCGAGGTCGGATGCGCAGCATGAGGGGGAGGAAACGACCATGGCCCAGCGCTCGCACTCCAGCACCGTAGCCCTCTGCACGCTGGCGCTCTGCCTGACGGCGCTTCCGGCGGGCGCAGCGGATCTGGTGGAGACGGCGCAAAAGACCAAGCAGTCCGGTCGGTTCAAGATCGATCAGTTCGCCATCGCGCTCGAGGTGACGGGCCTCGTCGACAGCGACGAGGCGGGCTCCTACACCGTCTTCGCCCCGACCAACCAGACCTTCCGGCGGGTCGACCTCGGCGTCCTCAAGCCCGGCGGGCCGGCCATGTCGCCGGAGGAAAAGCTGCGGGCCGCCGATCAGGAGCGCCTCGCGGACGTTCTGAAGCATCACGTCGTCGAGGGCAGCCTTCCGTACAGCGAGCTCGCCGGCATGGAATCGGTCGAGACGCTGGCCGGCAGCACGCTCGAGATCACCCGGACCGAAGGCGGCATCCTGGTCAACGACGTCACCATCGCCCAGCCCGACCTGATCGCCGACAACGGCGTGATCCACGTGGTCGAGGGCCTGCTGGCGGGCGGGCGCCAGCGCTGAGCACCCGCCTCTGGCAGCGAGGATCCGGGTCGAGCGCAAGACAGCACTTGAGCGTCGGCTGGCCCGCGACGCCCGATCTTCCGGGCGGACCGTCATCCGGTGACTTCGCCAGCATGACCGGGCCAGCATGACCGGGCCAGCATGACCGGCCACTGTGCCTGGCTGCTGGTGGGCGCGCTGCTGCTCGCATTCCCGAGCTTCGCCGGCGCACAGGCCCTGCCCGAGCCGGACCAGGTGCCAGCCGAAGCGCCGGCGGAGGGCGCGACCGAGCGCGAGGTCTCCGCCGAGCTCGACCGGGACCAGGATCGCGCGATCCGCGACCGCCTGCGCGCAACCTTCCAGGGCGTCGAGGCGCTCCGCGGGATCGACGTGCAGGTCAGCGCGGGCGTGGTCCGCCTCTCGGGCGAGGTGCCCTCGGACGAAGCCCGCTTGCTCGCCGGCCAGCTGGCGCGGCAGGTCGAGGACGTGGCGCTGGTCGAGAACCAGCTCCGCCAGGTCCAGGACCTCGACCGCCGCCTCCAGATCACCTTCGAGCGGCTGCGCGAGCGCGGGCTCGGCCTGCTCGCCTTCCTTCCGCTCCTGCTGCTCGCAGCCCTCGTGCTTCTGGCGTTCTGGTTTGCCGGCCGCTGGCTCAGCCGCCGACGCTGGCCGTTCAGGACCATCGACAACGGCTTCCTCCGCCAGACCGCGCGCCAGCTGAGCTGGATCCTGGTGCTGCTTGCGGGCGCCCTCCTCGCGCTCGAGATCCTGGACGCGACCGCGTTGGTCGCCGCCGTGCTCGGCACCGCCGGGCTGTTCGGCCTGGTCCTCGGGCTCGCGTTCCGCGACCTCGCCGAGAACGCGATCGCGAGCCTTCTGCTGAGCCTCCGCCAGCCGTTCGCGCCGAACGACCTGGTCCGGATCGAAGGCCACGAAGGGCACGTGGTCCGGCTCACCTCGCGCGCGACGGTGCTGCTGTCGGTGGAGGGCAACCACGTCCGGATCCCGAACGCGATCGTCTACAAGGGCATCCTCGTCAACTACACCCGCCACCCGGTGCGCCGCTTCGACCTGGTCGCCGGCGTCGGCGTGCACGACGATCTCGGCGCGGCACGGGCCATCGGCATCGAGGCGCTTGCCCGCACGCCCGGCGTGCTGGCGGACCCTGCGGCCGAAGCGTTCGTCGAGGCGCTCGGCGAGTCCAACGTCGCGATCCGCTATCTCGGCTGGGTCGACCAGCGCGCCCACGACTACCTGAAGGTCCGGAGCGAGGCGATCCGCCGGGTCAAGGAGGCCCTGGACGAAGCCGGCATCTCGCTGCCGGAGCCGACCTACATCGTCCGGCTGCGCGAGCCGGGCGAAGGGGCGGCGGAGCGGGCGGCACCCGTTCGACCGCGGCCCGCGGCAAAGGAGCGGGCAGCGGACGTCAGCCGCGAGGGCGTGATCGAGCGCCAGGCCGCGGCGGAGCGGGCGGCGGCCGGCCCCGACCTGCTCGACCCGGAGGCGCCGCGGGAGCTTTGAGCGTTCCGGCGGGCTATGACGTTCTGGTCCGCCTCAGGGAGACGTCAGGCGGACCTCGCCCTCGACCCGGACACTCACCGTCTCGAGGTCGGGCAGCGCCGAGGGCGGCGGCATCGCGTCCTCGGCCATCGCCCGCATCTCCATCATCCGGGGCATGATCGGAGGCGGCGAATCGACGCTGCCGACGCGGAGCACCAGCAGCCGCTCGACCTCGCCGCCGAGCGCCTCCGCGACCTTGTCCGCCCGCTGCCGGAGCCGGCTCAGCGCCTCGGCGGTCAGCTCGTCCTCGAGCGACTCGCGCGCGTCCCGGCTGAGCTCGTAGGCCAGCCCCTGGAGCAGCAGCCCGCCCTCCTGGAGCCGGCCCGCGAGGTCGAGCAGCCCGGCGGGCTCGCTGGCCGTGAGGCGGAGGTCCTGCTCCGCGACCCAGCCGGTCGGCTGCCCCTCGCGGTCGTACTCCTGATAGACCCGGTAGCCGCCGGTCGCGCGGCGCACGCCCGGGACCGCCTCGGCCTGCTCGATCGCGTCCTGGATCGCCTCGTTGACCTCGGCCTGCGCGTCCCGCGGGTTCGCCGCCTCGCCGCGCGCGGCGAGGACCGCGACCAGGGTGTCCTGCTCCACCTCCCGGAGCGCCACCTCGTCGAGCACGACCCGCGTGCCGCGATCGTCCTCCCGCTCATCCTCCTGCGCCAAGGCCGGGACGGGCGCCAGCATCAGCGCGGCGACGACGAGCGAACTTCTGACCAGCGTGGCTGCGCGCATCGGCATCTCCTCGTTCCGGTGGATCTCGCGCGAGGATCGAGGTCCGCGCCTGAACCGCCAGTGACCCCGGCCTTTCGCTTTTGGTGTGGCGCCAAGGCGATGCCGGGCAGCAGCGGCGACGCGCACGCACGGTCTCTACGAAGACGACTTCTACGCCTGGACCCAGGCCCAGGCGAAGAA
>DASUSF010000352.1:0-9560 GCA_036375275.1 Geminicoccaceae bacterium
GCCGCGTTGCAGATCACCGTCGCGGTCATGAGCAGGGCGCCGTCCTCCTCGTACAGCCGGCTCGACGGCTCGATCTCGGTCATCTCCTCCCGGGTCGGCACGTTGACCCCGAGCGCGCTCTCGACCGCGCGCTCCTCCTCCGGCGAGGGCGCGCACATGTCCAGCCACACCGCCGCTGCCGGGATCGGCGCGCCGGCCGCCACCTCGGATCTGGTCAGCGCCCCGTCGGCCGGCGTGTAGACCGTGAGCATCGAGCACCCCTCTTCGGTTCGAACCGTGGGCGACGGGCCCGCCGGAGGGTAGCAGACGGCCCCGCCGCCGCGTAGGTCTCCGGGCCAGGCTCCCTGAACCTCCGCTCGACCGGAACCGGGGGCCGCGCTAGAGCAGCATCCGGTCAGACGCGGTCGCCGTCTGGCGATCGTCGTTCGGATAAGGCTGCTCTCTCCCACTGGAATAGAGCCGTTTCTTTCGATGAGCGCGTTAGAAGCGCTGTCCGAGGTGGTTCCACCCCATCGAAAACGGCTCTAGATAGCGGGCGGGAGGACCCTGATGAGCGATCCGTCACGTCCGGACCCGGGCGGCGCGCCGCCGGCGGCGCTGGACATCCGGGATCTGAGCCACAGCTTCGGCCGCCGCGCGGCGCTCGACGGCGTGAGCTTCTCCGTGGCGCCCGGGTCCTTCACCGTGCTGCTCGGCCAGAACGGCGCCGGCAAGACCACGCTGTTCAACCTGATCACCCGCCTCTACGGCAACCGGAGCGGGTCGATCCGGATCTTCGGGATCGACGTCCGGGCGCAGCCCCGGGCAGCGCTCGAGCGGCTCGGCGTGGTGTTCCAGCCGCGGACCATCGACCTCGACCTCACGGTGATGCGCAACCTGCTCTACCACGGCGGCCTGCACGGCCTCGACCGGCGCACGACCCGGCAGCGGGCCGAGGAGGCGCTCCGGCGCTTCGAGCTGCACGAGCGGGCTGGCGACGTGGTCCGCACCCTCTCGGGCGGCCAGGTGCGGCGGGTCGAGATCGCCCGCGCCCTCCTCCACGCGCCCAAGCTGCTGCTCCTCGACGAGCCGACGGTCGGGCTCGACATCGGCTCGCGCGCCTTCATCCTCGATCACGTCCGCTCGCTCTGCCGCGACGAGGAGATCGGCGTGCTCTGGGCGACCCATCTGATCGACGAGATCCGCCCGGAGGACCAGGTGGTGGTGCTCCACCAGGGCCGGCTGCTCGCCGCGGGCGACGGGCGCGCGATCTGCGAGCGGGCGGGCGCGCCGGACCTCGGCCGGGCGTTCACCCGGCTGACCGAATCCGCGAAGGCGGCATGAGCGGCGTGCGGGCGGTCGAGCGGCCCGGGCCGGCGCGCCTCTCCGGCGGTGCCGCCCACTACCTCCGCGCCGCCGAGGTGGTGATCGGCCGCGAGATGCTGCGCTTCGTGCACCAGCGCGGCCGCTTCATCGCCGCCCTGGTCCGGCCGCTGGTCTGGCTGTTCATCTTCGCGGCCGGGTTCCGCTCGGTGCTCGGGGTCTCGATCCAGCCGCCCTACGTCACCTACGTCCTCTACGAGGTCTACATCACCCCCGGCCTCTGCGGGATGATCCTCCTGTTCGCCGGCATGCAGAGCTCGCTCGCCATGGTCTACGACCGCGAGATGGGCTCGATGCGGGTGCTCCTGGTGGCGCCGCTGCCGCGCTGGTACCTCCTGGTCACGAAGCTGATCGCCGGCGTCGTCGTCGCCGTGGTCCAGGTCTACGTGTTCCTCGCCATCGCCTGGTTCTGGGGGATCCGGCCGCCGCCCATCGGCTATCTCACCGTGCTGCCGGCCCTGATCCTCGCGGGCTTCATGCTCGGCGCCCTCGGCCTGCTGCTCTCCTCGGTGATCAAGCAGCTCGAGAACTTCGCGGGCGTGATGAACTTCGTCATCTTCCCGATGTTCTTCGCGAGCTCGGCGCTCTACCCGCTCTGGCGGGTGCGCGAGTCCTCGGTCCTGCTCTGGCAGATCTGCTCCGCCAACCCGTTCACCCATGCGGTCGAGCTGATCCGCTTCGGGCTGTACGGCGAGATCGCGTGGCTGCCGCTCGCGGTGGTGGTCGGCTGCTCGGTCCTGTTCCTCGGCGTCGCGATCTTCGGCTACGACCCCGGCCGCGGCTTCATGCAGGCGCGGCGCGGCTAGAGCCGTTTTCGATGAGGTGGAACCACCTTGGACAGCAATTCCATCGCGCTCATCGAAAGCAGACGGCTCTATTCCAATGGGGTGGAGCAGCTTTATCCGGACGGCGATCGCCAGACGGCGATCGCGTCTGATCGGATGCTGCTCTGAGCGGGCCGCGCGCCGTGCTCCGAGGTCGCGCGAGCCCCCGTCCCGCCACCGTGGGCGGGCTCCTGATGCTGGTGGTCGCGGGCTGCAACGCCGTCGACACCGCGCTCACCCGGGTCGTGACCCAGGAACTGCACCCGCTCGAAGTCGCGTTCTTCCGCAACCTGTTCAGCCTGATCCTGATCCTGCCGTGGCTGCTGCGCGCCGGCCCGGGCGTGCTCAGGACCAATCGTCCGGCCCTGCACGTCGCGCGCGCCGCGCTCAAGCTGGTCGCGATGGTGCTGCTGTTCTTCGCGATCAGCATCATGCCGCTCGCGGACGTGACCGCGATCGTGTTCACCTCGCCCCTGTTCGTGGTGCTCGGCGCGGCGCTCCTGCTCGGCGAGACCCTGAGCCTCAGGCGGCTCGCCGCGGTCGCGCTCGGCTTTGTCGGCATCCTGGTGGTCCTCCGCCCCGGCAGCGCCGTGTTCGATCCGCGGATGATGACCGCGGTCGGCGCCGCCGTCGGCTTCGCCGGGATCGCGCTGCTGCTGAAGGCGATGAGCGCGCGCGAGCCCGCGCCGACGCTGGTCGGGCTCAACCTCGTGATCACGGTCCCGCTCGCGTTCCTGCTCACGCTCCCGGTCTGGACCACGCCGCGCCCCGAGATCCTGTTCTACCTCGGCCTCCAGGGCGGGCTCGGCGCCCTCGCCCAGGTCGCCGTGACCCGTGCCATGACCAGGGCGGACGCGTCCTTCCTGACCCCGATCGAGTTCGTCCGCCTGCCGCTGGTCGTGCTGCTCGGCTACGTCTTCTTCCAGGAGATGCCCGACCTCTGGATGTGGCTCGGCAGCGCGCTGATCTTCGTCGCCCTGGTCTGCCTGCTGCGGTACGGCGGGACCGCGCCCGTGGCGCCGGTTGCGGTCGCCGGGCGGGGGGGCTAGCGTTGATCCATCAGGGATCCGCGGGCCGTCGACAGGGAGCCGCTGCCGGCGGCGGCCGGCCGGTCGTGGAACAGGGGAGGATGGGAGATGAGAAGCTACGCCTCGGCGGCCGCGCTGTCGGTGCTGGCCGCCGCGCTGCTGGCCGCGCCGGCCGGCGCGCAGGACCGCGCGGTCACGATCGTCCTGCCGGAGGGGCTCGACATCGTCGACCCCTGCCACGTCAGCCGCTCCAACATCGGCCGCGTGCTCAAGCAGAACGTGGTCGAGACCCTGACCGAGATCGATCCGGAGGACGGCTCGATCACCCCCCGTCTCGCCACCGGGTGGGAGCAGCTCGACGACGACACCTGGCGCTTCCAGCTGCGCGAAGGGGTCAAGTTCCACGACGGCGCCGACTTCAACGCCGAGGCGGTCAAGTTCAACATCGAGCGGATGCTCGGCGACGCGATCTATTGCGAGGACAAGGCGAAGTTCTTCGCCGGCACGGACCTCGAGGTCGAGGTGACGGACGACCACACGATCGACGTCACCGCCACGCCGCCGCAGCCCATCCTGCCGACCCTGTTCGGCACCATCGCCATCGGCTCGCCCAACCTGCCGACGGATGAGCTGACCCGCGAGCCGGTCGGCACCGGCCCCTACGTGTTCGCCGAGTGGCGCCCGGACCGCGACATCGTGCTCGAGCGGTTCGAGGACTACTGGGGCGAGCCGCCGGCGGTCGAGCAGGCGACCTACGTCTGGCGCGAGGAGTCCGCGGTGCGCGCCGCCATGGTGGCGGCCGGCGAGGCCGACATCTCGCCGACCATCGCGGCCCAGGACGCGACCGACCCGGAGATGGACTTCAGCTACTTCAATTCCGAGACCTCGCGGCTCCGGATCAGCATGGACGTCCCGCCGCTCGACGACGTCCGGGTCAGGAAGGCGGTCAACCACCTGATCGACCGCGAGGCGATGATCGGCACGATTTTTCCGGAAGGCGTGGTGCCGGCGGCCAACCTCGTGGTGCCGAGCATCAACGGCCACAACCCCGACATCGAGCCCTACAGCTATGACCCCGCCAAGGCGAAGGAGCTGCTCGACGCGGCGCGTGCGGACGGGGTCCCGGTCGACGAGGAGATCCGGCTGATCGGGCGCCTCGAGGTCTACCCGAACGCCACCGAATCGATGGAGGCGATCCTCGCCATGCTGCTCGAGGGCGGGATCAACGCCAGCCTCGAGATGGTCGAGGTGGCGCAGTGGACCGACCTCGCGACCAAGCCCTACGCCGAGGACCGCCCGCCGACCCTGCTCCAGAGCATGCACGACAACAACAACGGCGACGCCGTCTTCACCGTCTACTACAAGTATCATTCCGAAGGCGCCCAGTCCGATACCGACGATCCCGAGCTCGACCGGAAGATCATCGAGGCCGGCGCCGCGACCGGCGAAGAGCGGACCAAGATGTTCCAGGAGATCTTCAGGATCGTCCACGACGACGTCGTGCCCCAGGTGTTGCTCTACCACATGGTCGGGTTCAGCCGGGTGCACCCGCGGCTCGACTTCACGCCGACGCTGGCGACCAACAGCGAGCTGCAGCTGTCGCAGATCTCGTTCAAGGAGTGAGGGGCCGGGCGGCGGTGCGCCGGCGCCGCCGCCCGGGTCTCCCTGCGGGTCGATGACCGGGTCGGGCCATGGGCAACTTCATCGGCAAGCGGAGCCTCTCGAGCGCGATCGCCCTCGCCGGCCTCGTGATCCTGGTGTTCTTCCTGGCCCGGCTGACCGGCGATCCGACCAACCTCTACCTGCCGCTCGACGCGTCGCTCGAGGCGCGCGCCGACTTCCGTGAGCGGCACGGCTTCGCCGACCCGCTGATCGAGCAGTTCGGCCGCTTCGTGGTCGACGTCCTGCACCTCGACTTCGGTGAATCGATCCGCAAGGCCCGCCCCGCCCTCGAGGTGGTGCTCGAGGCGTTTCCCTGGACGCTCCGCCTCGCGGCGCTGACCATGGCGATCGTCCTGGTGCTCGCGATCCTGATCGGCTCGATCGCGGCCTACCGCCCGGGCGGCGTGTTCGACCGCCTGTCCAGCATCATCTCGCTCGCCGGCGCCAGCGCGCCCGACTTCTGGGTCGCGATCGTCGGCATCCTGGTGCTCTCGGTGTCGCTCGGCTGGCTGCCGACCTCCGGAGTCGGCACGCCCTGGCACTGGGTCCTCCCGGTCGGGGTCCTGATCATCCGCCCGTTCGGCCTGATCCTCCAGGTCGTGCGCGGCGCGATGATCACCGCGCTCTCCTCGGCCTACGTCAAGACCGCCCGCGCCAAGGGGGTCAGGCAGCGGGCGATCATCTTCGTCCACGCGCTCAGGAACGCGATGCTGCCGGTGATCACGGTCGCGGGCGATCAGGCGGCCGGGATCCTGAACGGCGCCGTGGTGGTCGAGACCATCTTCGGCTTCCCGGGCATCGGCAAGCTGATGATCGACAGCATCCTGCAGCGCGACTTCGCGGTGATCCAGGCGGCGATCCTGGTGACCGCGATCGCGATCTTCCTGATGAACCTCCTGATCGACATCGCCTACGCCATGCTCGACCCCCGGATCAGGCACGGCTGATGACCGGGGCGACGACCCGCCCGCTCGCCGCACCCGACGCCGCGCTGCCGCCGGTCGTCAACCCGTGGCTCGCGGCGCTGCGGCTCCTGCTCGCCGACAAGCTCGCGCTCGTGGCCGCGGGCTTCCTCCTGCTCATGGCGCTCTGCGCGATCTTCGGCCCGGCGCTCCTCGGCCAGCCGGCGAACGCCATGAACCTCAGGATGCGGAACGCGCCGCCGTTCGACCTCGAGAACGGCTGGCTGTTCATCCTCGGCGCCGACGCCCTCGGCCGCAGCATCCTCGCCCGGATCGTGGTCGCGAGCCAGAACACGCTCTCCGTCGCCGCCGCCTCGGTCGCCTCTGCGATGGTGGTCGGCTGCCTGCTCGGGCTGATCGCCGGCTACCTCGGCGGCTGGCTCGGCGGCCTGATCATGCGCCTCGCCGACGTGATCATGAGCTTCCCCTCGCTCCTGCTCGCCGTGATCGTGCTCTACATGCTCGAGCCCCGGGTTGCGAACCTCGTCCTCGTGCTCGCGATCACCCGGATCCCGATCTATCTCCGCACCACCCGCGCCGAGGTCCTGGAGATCCGGGAGCGGATGTTCGTCCAGGCGGCGCGGGTGATGGGCGCGTCGAGCCCCCGGATCATCGTCCGCCACATCCTGCCGATCGTGGTGCCGACGCTGATCACCATCGGGACCCTCGACTTCGCCTTCGTGATGCTCGCCGAGTCGGCGCTGAGCTTCCTCGGCATCGGCATCCAGCCGCCGGAGATCACCTGGGGCCTGATGGTCGCCCAGGGCCGGGGCTACCTCAGCCAGGCCTGGTGGCTGGCGTTCTGGCCCGGGGTCGCGATCATCCTCACCACCATGTCGCTCAACCTGCTGTCGGCGTGGCTCCGGACCGCGACCGACCCGATGCAGCGCTGGCGGCTCGAGCAGGGCGGGCGGCGCCCTGAATGGAGGAGCGGTGGCTGAGGCCGGCCATCACCTGCTCGAGGTCCAGGACCTCGCGGTCGAGTTCCAGACCGCGCACGGCGTGGTCCGGGCGGTCAGAGGCATCAGCTTCCACCTCGACCGCGGCGAGACGCTCGCGATCCTGGGCGAGAGCGGCTCCGGCAAGAGCGTCAGCGCGGCGGCGATCATGAACCTGATCGATTCGCCGCCGGGCTTCATCACGAGCGGCCGGATCACCTACCAGGGGACGGACCTCCGCGCGCTGTCCGGCGAGGAGCGCCGCCAGATCAACGGCCGCAAGATCGCCATGATCTTCCAGGACCCGCTGGCCCACCTGAACCCGGTCTACAACGTCGGCTGGCAGATCGAGGAAACGCTCCGGGCGCACGGCGTCGGCGGCCGCGACGCCCGCGCCCGGACGCTGGAGCTGGTGCGGCGGGTCGGGATCCCGGACCCCGAGCGCCGCCTCCGCGACTACCCCCACCAGTTCTCGGGCGGCCAGCGCCAGCGGCTGATGCTCGCGATGGCGCTCGGGCTCAAGCCGGACATCCTGATCGCCGACGAGCCGACGACCGCCCTCGACGTCACCGTCCAGGCGCAGATCCTGGCGCTGCTCGAGGAGCTGCAGGCCGAGACCGGCATGGGGCTCCTGCTGATCACCCACGACCTCGGCGTGGTCGCCGAGGTCGCCGACCGGGTCGCGGTGATGCACGACGGGGTGATCGTCGAGACCGGCCCGGTGCGCGAGATCTTCAGGGGCGCGAGGCACCCCTACACCCAGAAGCTCATGGCTGCCGTCCCCGGGCGGGGCGCGATCAGCGCGGGCGGCCCGGCCGCCGGCGATCCGCTGCTCCGGGTCGAGGGCCTGACCAAGCACTACCCGATCACGTCCGGCCTGTTCCGCCGCTCGACCGGCGAGGTGGTTCGCGCGGTGGAGGACGCGAGCTTCGAGCTCATGCCGGGCGAGACGCTCGGGATCGTCGGCGAGTCCGGCTCCGGCAAGTCGACGCTCGCGCGCGCCCTGCTCCGGCTCGACGAGCCGACCGCGGGCAAGGCCTGGTTCAAGGGCCGGGACCTGTTCGCGATGTCGGCGCGCGAGCTGTTCCGGGTCCGGCGCAGGATCCAGATGGTGTTCCAGGACCCGACCGCGTCGCTCAACCCGCGGATGACGATCGAGCAGCTGATCGGTGAAGCGTGGGCGATCCATCCGGAGATCCTGCCGAAGCGGCGCCGGCGGGACCGGATCGCGGAGCTGCTCGAGCTGGTTGGTCTCCAGCCCGGGCACGCCCGGCGCTTCCCGCATCAGCTCTCGGGCGGCCAGCGCCAGCGGGTGGCGATCGCCCGGGCGCTCGCCCTCGAGCCCGAGCTCGTGATCTGCGACGAGGCGGTCTCGGCGCTGGATGTGTCGATCCAGGCCCAGGTCATCGAGCTGCTCAAGGACCTCGGCCGGGAGCTCCACCTCTCCTACCTGTTCATCGCCCACGACCTGCCGGTGGTGCGCGACTTCGCCGACCGGGTGCTGGTCATGTACCGGGGCCGGATCGTGGAGGCCGGCACCACCGCGGCGATCTTCGAATCGCCGCAGCACGCCTACACCCAGGCCCTGCTGGCGGCGAGCCCGGAGCCCGATCCCGAGGTCCAGGCCGCGCGGCGCGTGGAGCGCGAGGCGAAGCTCGCCGCGGTCGGCTGAGCCTGCGGGTTTCAGGGCCCCTGTGGCGGACGGGGACGCCAGGGGCCGCCCCGGCCACCGTCCGGCAGCGCGGCCTGGACCATCATCATCTCGCCGATGTTCTCCGGGGTGATCAGGCCGAGGAGGCGACCGCCGGCGTCGGTCACGCCGACCACCGGCAGGCGCTTCTCCTGCATCGGCTTCAGGGCCTCGTCGAGGCTCCGCCGATGATCGACCGTCGGGATGTCCGAGCGCATCACCTCGACCACCGGCGTGGCGGGGCCGTGCTCCTTGAGCGCCCTGATCATCTCGTCCCGGGTCAGCACGCCGCGCAGCCGGCCGGCCCCGTCGACGACCGGGAACTCGTGCTGGGTCGTCCGGATCAGGCACTGCACCGCCTCCTCGACGCTGCTGCCCGGCGAGAGGCTCTCGAACCTGGTGATCATCGCGTCAGCGACCATCATGCCGCGCGAGACCTGGCGGATCTGCGCCGCATGGCCCTCGGAGGCGGCGGCGAGATAGACGAACAGCGCGATGAACAGCAGCAGCACGTTGCCGCTGATCAGGCCGAGGAGGCCGAACAGGAAGGCCATCCCCTGCCCGATCGTCGAGGCGACCTGGGTCCCCCGGGCGTAGCCGTAGCGGTGGGCGAGGAAGGCCCGGAGCACGCGCCCGCCGTCCATCGGGAAGGCCGGGATCAGGTTGAACACGGCGAGGAACACGTTCGCCCACAGCAGCCGCGCGAGCAGGCTGACGCCCGGGTTGCTCAGGTCCGCGCCCTCGGGCGGCATCCAGCCGCCGAGCGCGAGGAAGAGGACCGCGGCGATCACGAGGTTCACCGCCGGCCCGGCCAGGGCCACCACGATCTCCTGGGCCGGCTCCTCCGGGATCCGCTCGAGCCGCGCGACGCCCCCGATCGGCAGCAGCACCACGTCCGGCGTCTGCACGCCGTAGCGGCGAGCGGCGAAGATGTGGCCGAACTCGTGCAGCAGGACGCAGACGAACAGGAGCGAGATGAACAGCACGCCTGCCACCGCCGCGTCCCACCCGCCCTGGAAGTAGTGCGCGGCGCCGATCCAGGCGAGGAGCAGCAGAAACGTGACGTGGAGGCGGATGACCGTGCCGCGCACGAC
>DASUSF010000353.1:0-9777 GCA_036375275.1 Geminicoccaceae bacterium
TGCTGTAAGGAAGTTCGGCGCTTCGCCGCCGTCGCTGAGTCTGTACACCGCCGGCCGCCTCGCTCTTGGTGGAGCGCTCGGTCGCGGGAATCCCGGCGGCGCGGAGCGTCTGGACGGCGCCGGTCCGGGGATGGCAGCTCGATCAAGCGCCTCCTATCCAAGGCACGAGATCCGATCTCTGGCGATCTCCCAGGCGCCAACTTCTCCACCTGACCAGTTCTCTCGACTGAGACCGCTTCAAGTCGTTGCTCCCGGCGTCGAGCGTCGTTGAGCTTCTTCCGGTCGAAGGGGTCGGGACGCCGGCGCCGCAAGCGGAGCCCGTCAGCGGTATGCGCGCGCCTGCTCACCCGGCTCGCCGCCTATGCCGGTCCATTGTCGAACCCGGCTCCCCTGGCGCTGCACGCGGCGGCCGCGGATCTGCTGGCGGCATCAGGATGGCGGCATCAGGATGGCGGAATGAAGGCCGGCAGCTGGCGGGGCCAGGTAGTGGCGCGGGATTGGAACCAGGGAAGGCGGGCGCAGCATGACGGTGGAAGATGACCGGGGGATCAGGATCGCGCGGGTCGAGGTGACGGTATACCGCGCCCCGGTGGAGACGCCCGTGGTCAACGCCTTCGGCACCATGACCGACCGTCCGGCGGTGATCGTCAAGGTGATCGACCGGGACGGGGCGCAGGGGCTCGGCGAGGCCTGGTGCAACTTCCCGACCTGCGGCGCGGAGCACCGGGCGCGGCTGATCGAGACCTTCCTCGGGCCGCTGCTCCTCGAGCAGGCCTTCGATTCCCCCGATCACGCCTACCGCCACCTGAGCGGGCGGGCGCACCGGCTGGCGCTCCAGGCGGCGGAGCCCGGCCCGCTCGCGCAGGCGATCGCGGGCCTCGACATCGCGCTGTCCGATCTCGCCGCGCGCCGCGCCGGGCGCCCGCTCTGGGCCTGGCTGTCGCCTGAGGCCCCCGCTCGAGTTAGCGGGACCGGGGCCTCGATGCCGGCCTACGCCAGCGGCATCAATCCGGGCGGCGCGGTCGAGCAGGCGGTCGGCGCATGGGACGCCGGCTTTCGGGCGTTCAAGCTGAAGATCGGGTTCGGATCGGAGCGGGACCTCGCCAATCTCGCCGCGCTGCGCGAGATGCTCGGTGGGGAGGTGCCGATCGCGGTCGACGCCAACCAGGCGTGGGACCTCGATGAGGCGGTCCGGATGAGCCGGGCTCTGGCGGAGCACGGGCCGCACTGGCTCGAGGAGCCGCTTGCGGTCGACCGCCCGGACGAGGAGTGGCTGCGGCTGGCCCAGGCCTCGCCGGTGCCGCTCGCGGGTGGCGAGA
Source organism: Geminicoccaceae bacterium (assembly GCA_036375275.1). Classification (GTDB taxonomy): domain Bacteria; phylum Pseudomonadota; class Alphaproteobacteria; order Geminicoccales; family Geminicoccaceae; genus DASUSF01. The sequence goes on from DASUSF010000353.1 coordinate 1,320, forward strand.
ACCTGCGCGGGCGGGCCGCCTTCGACCGCGCGGTCCGGCTCGGGGCGCTCCGCGTCCTGCAGCCGGACGTCGCGAAATGGGGCGGGCTCAGCGGCTGCATCGGCGTCGCCCGCGCGGCGCTCGCGGCCGGCCGGCGCTACTGTCCGCACTACCTCGGCGGCGGGATCGGCCTGCTCGCGTCGGCGCACCTGCTGGCCGCGGTCGGCGGCGACGGCATGCTGGAGGTGGACAGCAACCCGAACCCGCTGCGGGAAGGGCTCGCCGCGCCGTTTCCGGAGCTTCGAGACGGCCGCTTCGTCCTCGGCGACGCGCCCGGGCTGGGTGTCGAGCCGGATCCCGAGGTCGAGCGTTTCGCCGTGCTCCGGCTCGCTGTCTGACGGCCCTTGTCCGCCGGCACCGCTTTCCGCATGGTCGGAGCGTCGAGGGAGGTGCGCCATGAGGATTCTCTTGAACGGGTCGATCGCCCGGACCGGCGAGGACCATCTCCGGAGCCACTTCGGCGATGCGGCGACGGTCCAGCTCACGGGGCCGGACGACGGACCGGACGACGGCGCCCGTAAGTTCGGCGAGGCCGAGATCCTGGTGACCGTCGGATATGATGCGGAGACGCCGCCCGCGCCCAACCTCCGGCTGATCCACGTGCCCGCCTCCGGGCTGGACGAGATCGACTTTCAGGCGGTGCCGGATGGCGTCCCGGTCTGCAATGCCTTCGAGCACGACAGCGGCATCGCGGAGCACGTGCTGGCGGCGATCCTCCAGTTCGCGGTCGATCTTCCGGGTCGCGACCGCCGCTTCCGGAGCGGCAGCTGGGCCGACAGCCCGCGCATGGGCGCGGCCGGCCGGCCGGAGCTCACCGGCCAGACGCTCGGCTGCATCGGCTACGGCTCGATCGCGCGCGCGGTCGCGACGCGCGCTCGCGCCTTCGACATGCGCATCGCCGCGGCGACCCGAGCACCCCGATCGCTCGACCCCGAGCCCGACGTCCTGGTCGGCTTCGACCGGATCGGAGAGGTCCTCGAGCAGGCCGACTTCCTGGTCATCGCCTGCCCCCTCACCCCTGCGACCACAGGTCTCATCGGGCCCGGCGAGATCGACCGGATGAAGCGCTCCCTGGTGCTGATCAACGTCGCGCGCGGCCCGATCGTCGACGAACAGGCCCTGTTCGAGGCGCTCCGGGAAGAGAGGATCGCCGGCGCGGCGATCGACGTCTGGTACCGCTATCCGTCTCCCGGGGAGCCGGAGCCCCGCCCCTCGTCGCTGCCCTTCCACGAGCTCGACAACGTGATCATGACACCGCACTGCTCGGGCTGGACCGCCGAGCTGATGCGCCGCCGCTTCGCCGTGATCATCGACAACATCGAGCGTCTGCGCGCCGGCCGGCCGCTCCGGAACCAGGTGTGGCCGAAGGCCGGCGCTCTCTGACCCGGCGGGGGGAGCGTCAGAAGCCGAAGCTCACCATCTCGCCCTCGATCCGGAAGAAGGCGCGGGTGAAGTCGACGGCGGCGCCCTCGTCGAAGCCTTTGCAGGTGTAGAGCACGACCGAGAGGAAGCGGGGCGCGCTCCAGAAGTAGCCGCTGATCCCGCTGTCGATGAGGGGGACGAAGGCGTCGAAGCCGGCGTTCTCCTGCCGCCCCTCGCCGCTCCCGGGGGCGAACACCACGGGCTCGCCATAGGTCCGAAGGCCGAGGTGCGCGGCGAGGTCGAGCAGGTAGCTCCGGATGACCGCCTCGTCCACCTCCCGCGCGAAGAAGCCCTCGATCAGCAGGCGCTGGCGGACGATCTCGGGGGCGAGGTTCCTGATCGTCATGGCGTCTCCCCCGGTCGTTCGATGGCGCCGGTGACGGACACGGTCAGGTGGCGCACAGGTCCTTCCAGCGGGCTGGAGCGGATCCCGATCTGACGGAACCGCCTGCAAGCGGTTCGGATCGGGCGAATCCGCTGTGACCCATTGAGGTCGAGCAATTCTTCCGACGAGCGGAAGGACGTCGGGGTTCGATGCGGTTCTGTCTCATCGGAAATTGCTCTAGTCCCCGCCGCCGGTGGGCGCTGCGACCTTGGCGAGGGGCACGCGGATGCGACAGATCAGGCCTTCGGGCGGCCAGTCGAAGTCGACCCGCCCCTGGTACTGGAGGCCGATGGCCTGGCAGATCAGGGTCGTCCCGAAGCCTTGGTGGTCGGGCGCCCGCGCCGGCGGACCGCCGATCTCCCACCAGACCAGCGAGGCCTCGTCGCCGCGGATCTCGCCGGAAAGCGTCACCTGCCCGGCCGGCTCCGAGAGCGCGCCGTACTTGCTCGCGTTGGTCGCGAGCTCGTGCAGGATGAGCCCGAACGTCTGACCCGCGACGGGCAGCAGGTCCAGGTCCTCGATCTCCAGCCGCATGCGCCCGCCGCTGAGGTAGGGCGCGAGCACGGCCGTCGCGAGAGCACGCAGCCCGACGCTCTGCCACGTCGCCTCGGTCAGCAGGTCATGGACCGCGAGGAGGGCGGTGAGGCGACCTTCGAGCGCGTTCCGGAAGCCCTCGACGGTGCTCGCACGCGCCGCGGTCTGACGCGCGATCGCCTGCACCACCGCCAGGATGTTCTTCACCCGATGGGACAGCTCGCGCATCAGCAGACGCTGCTGGTCGTCGATGATCCGGCGATGGATGGCGCTCGCGAGCACGTTGGCGATCGACTGAAGGAAGGCGATGTCGTCGGTCGTGAAGGTGCGCGGGCTCGCGGTGTGCGCGCCGAGAACGCCGAACGGCCGATCCCCCTCGCCCCCGATGACCACGCTGACCCCCGACACCACTCCGTGCTCGGTGAGCAGGGGCGCCGCGCGGAAACGCGTTTCGCTGGCGAGGTCCGGCACGATCACGGGCTGCCCGACCGCGAGCACGAAGCCGGCCTGCGAGCCGAGACCCGCGTCGACCCGGGCCCGCCCGACCAGGCCGTCCCGCCAGCCGATCCCGGCCCGGAGCAGGAGCGACCCCAGCCCGGGCTCGAGTTCGAGGATCTTGCAGAACTCGACGTCCAGGGTGGCCCCGACCAGCATCGCCGCCCGGGAGAGAAGCTTCTCCAGGTCGTGGCTCCCCAGCGCCTCCTGGCCGAGGGTGGCGACCGCCTCGAGCTGCCGCACGCGGGCCTGGAGCTGGGCGCGGGTGTGCTTGAGCGGCGAGATGTCACGGGCGGTCGCAATGATGCTGGTCGGCTCGCCGTCGGCATCGCGGGTCGCGTAGACGATCACCGAGACCGGGATCAGGGCGCCGCTCTTGGCCAGCCGCAAGGTCTCGAAAGGCTCGACCCGCTCGCCCCGGCGGAGCTGCTCGATCGCGCGCTGCCGCTCATCCGCCACGTCCTCGGGCACGATCATGGCGATCCGCTGGCCGAGCGCCTCGGCCTCGGTGTAGCCGAACAGGCGCTCCGCAGCCGGGTTCCAGCTCGTGATGATGCCGTCCACCGTAGCCCCGATGATCGCGTCCTCCGACGCCTCCACGATCGCGCCGTGGAAGCGCCGGGCCTGCTCGATGCGCGTGCGCTCGATGAACTGCCCGATGTCGCGGCCGATCGCGGCCATCATGTCGAGGAGCGCCTCGTCGGCCGCCATGGGCTTGCGGACGAAGAAGCTCAGCACGCCATGACAGGTGTCGCCGAGCAGGATCGGGAAGGCGAACCCCGCCTCGAGACCCAGCTCCCGAGCGGCGCCGCAACGCACGAAGCCAGGATCATTCGTCACGGAATGCATCCAGGCCGGCTCCCTGCTCAGCCAGACCCGGCCCGGCAGTCCTTCCCCCGGCGCCAGCGCCGTCGCCCGGGTCAGCCGATCGAAACCCAGGGCCGCAGGCCCGGCGATGGTCGTGTGAAACGCCCTGCAGGTCAGCCGTTCGCCGGCCGCATCGGGCAGCCAAAGCTCGGCGATCTCGATCCCGAGATGCTCGCCGAAAGCCTCGAGGATACCGCTCGCCGCCGCTTCGAGCGTCGCGGCGCGGCCGAGCACGTTGGAGACGGCATGGCCGGTGGCCAGCCGCTGCTCCGCCCGCCGGCGCTCCAGAACCTCCACCTCGAGCGCCGCGTACAGCCGGGCGTTGGCGATGGCCGCGGCGGCCTGCGCGGCGATCGCCGTCACCAGGCGCTCGGCGAGCTCGCTGAACACCCCGGGCTGCGGGTGGCCGTAGAACAGGCCGCCGACGACCTCGCCCGCGGACGAGACGACCGGTACCGCCAGGTACGACCTGACCGGAAGATGCCCCGCGGGCATGCCGTGGTAGGGCGGATTGCGGCCGTAGCGCGGGTCCCTCGTGATGTCGTCCGAGCGCACCACGGCCTCGCCCCGGAAGGTCGTCCCGAAGACCGCGGTGCTTCGCGGCATCGGGTAACCGGCGAAAGCTTCCCGCGGCGCGCCCGAGAGGGTGTAGAGGAGGTAGGAGTCGCCGCCCTCGTCGACCACGTTGTAGAAAAACGCGCCGAACGCCGCCCCGGTCAGCTCGCGCCCGGCATCGGTCACCAGCTGCACCACCTTCTCGAGGTCGAGCTCGGCGGCGATCGCGGTGCACGCACGGTGCAGCGCATCCAGCAGCCGATCGCGCTCCGCGAGCTTCTGCTCTGGTTCCAGCTGATCCAGTCCCCAATCCTCCTGACGACCGGGCGCTCCGGCTGCCTCTGACGACCGATGGCGCCGACCTGCTCCCGCCCGCTGGATGATCCTATCATCCCGGTCGAGGGCCGAGGAACAGGAACCATGCACATCCGCCGATGCGTGAGACATGGCACACCTCCTTCAGGCGCGAGAACTGATGGTGGCGCGGAACGCGGCCTGATTTATCCTTTCGATACCGAACGTCAGATGAACGGACGTACACGTCGCGGCCGGGAGCAGGACGAGGACCCATGGACAGTCTCCAGCCGTTCACCCTTCGCGTCCCGGACGCCGACATCGCAGACCTCAGGGACCGCCTCGCCCGCGCCCGCTTCCCCGACCAGACGCCGGGCGAACCCTGGGCATACGGCACCGACGTCGCCTATCTCCGGGAGCTGGTTGCCTACTGGCGGGAGCGCTTCGACTGGCGGGCGGCCGAGGCGCGGCTCAATGCCTTCCCGCTGTCCACGATGCCGCTGCACGACATCGACCTGCGCTTCCTGCACGTGCCGGGCGAGGGTCCCGACCCCTGCCCGCTGCTCCTGTTGCACGGCTGGCCGGGCTCCGTGTTCGAGTTCCTCGAGCTCATCCCGCGCCTCAGCGACCCGGGCCGCTTCGGCGGCGACCCGGCCGATGCATTCACCGTCGTCGCACCATCGCTGCCCGGGTTCGGGCTGTCGTTCCGAGCGGGCCAGCGGCGGTTCGGCGTGGAAGCCATGGCCGACTGCCTCGCCGATCTCATGGCCATCCTCGGCTACGACCGGTTCGGCGCCCAGGGCGGCGACTGGGGCTCGTTCATCGCATCCCGCCTCGGCTTCGCGCACGCGGAGCGGATGCTCGGCATCCACCTCAATCTCATGCCGCTCCGGCGCGACCCCGAGGCGGTCGCCGACCCGTCGCCGGAGGAGCGCACCTATCTGGAGGAGCTGAAGACCTTCCTGAAGGAGGAGACCGGCTACCAGTGGATTCAGGGGACGCGCCCGCAGACCCTCGCCTTCGGGCTCACCGACTCGCCGGTTGGGCTCGCGGCCTGGATCGTCGAGAAGTTCCGGATCTGGTCGGACTGCGGCGGCGACGTCGAGCGGGTGTTCACGAAGGACCAGCTGCTCCAGAACATCGCGCTCTACTGGTTCACCGGCGCGATCGGCTCGTCCTTCTGGCCCTACTACGCGCGCATGCACGGGCCGTGGCCGATCCCGGACGGCGCCACCATCGACGTGCCGACCGGGTACTGCGAATCGCCGCACGAGATTCTCCGCCCGCCCCGCTCTCTCGCCGGGCGGACCTACACCGACCTCCGGCGCTGGACCGTGATGCCCCGCGGCGGCCACTTCGCGGCGATGGAGCAGCCGGATGCGCTGGCCGCGGAGATCGCGGCGTTCTTCAGGCCGATCCGGCCCCGGGCCTGAGCGGCGCTCCGGCCCGGCCTGGGTCCCGATCGAGGGGCGGCAGGCGGCCCGGCTCGAACGGCGCGAGGTCGACAGCGCGCACCGCCCCCTCGACGATCAGCTCGGCCATCGCCTCCCCGGTCGCCGGCGCGTTCAGCATGCCCCAGACGCTGTGCCCGGTCGCGACGTAGGCGCCGGCGATGCCCGGCACCCGACCGATCAGCGGCAGGCCGTCCTGGACGATCGGCCGGTAGCAGGCCTGGACCGCCACCACCTCGGCCTTGCCGAGCGCCGGCGCGAAGGTCATCGCCATGGCCCGAAGGCGGGCCTCGGCGGTCGGATCGGGCGCCACATCCGCGGGATCGACCGGCAGCGGCGCCTCGCCCGACATCCCTGAAAGGTAGGTCGTGCCGTCGGGACGCGGCACCACCTCCGGGTGGTCGACCGTGCCATCGGCCGCCTCGCACTCGACGAACAGCGCTTCCGCCGGGATCGGCTGCGCCGTTCTGAACACCAGGCTGTTGCCTTTGATGCCGTAGACCGTCGGCAGCGGCAGCCAGCGCGCGGCGAGCACGGACCAGGGCCCCATGGCGATCACCACGGCGTCGCCCCGAATCTCCTCGCCGTCGACCACCGCCCCGACGATCCGGTCGCCGTCCGGAGCGCGGACGAGGTCCGTGACCGTGCCCATGTGCAGCCGCGCCCCGCGCGCGGTCGCCGCGGCCATCATCCCCTCGGTGAATCTCGCCGGGTGGATCTGCGCGGTCGTCGCGGGATGACCGAGCCGCTGCTGGACCAGCGCCTCCGCGGCGAGCCAGGCCGGGGGCTCGCGACCGCCGCGGTCGCCGAGCCTTCGGCGCGCGCTCGCGACGACGCTCAGGGTGTCCAGCCGGCGGTAGCCCCAGGGGTTGCCGTGCGCTTCGGCGAGCTCGGCATGCAGGACGAAGCTCCGCCGCGCGAGCGGCCCGAGCGGCGAGCCGTCGCACCAGTCGAGCGCGATGAACCCGCCGGACTTCCCCGAGGCGCCGCACGCGACTCCGGTCCGCTCGACCACCACGACCTCGACCGCGCGGCGGCTCAGGAAGTAGGCGATCGAGGTGCCGATCACCCCGCCGCCGCAGATCACGACCCGCATTCGCCAGCCCACTCCGCTGCTCTGCCGCTTGCCCCGCCGGGCAGGCCGGCCCTGCTTACGACGGCGGGTCGACGGACGCCACCCGGGCGTCCCTCCCGGCGCGGAGCCGCGCGTGCTCCGCGCGGCCCACGGGCGGCATCGGGTTCCTGGACGCATCGTCGGGCGGGTGAACGGCGGCGACCGCCTGCTCCTCGAGCGATTCTCGATGAGATGGAACCGGATGGAACCGCGACGGCGTCCCGCTCATCGAAAGCAACTGCTCTATTTCGATGGATCGAAGCGGATCACCCGATCCGAGCTGCTCGCAGGCGGTTCCGTCACATCGGGATCCGCTCCGATTGCCGAAGGAGAAGCTCCGGCGGCAGATCCGGAGGACCAGCTCGGGCATCGCCCGCTGGCGGGCCGGCGCGAGCGCGCACTTTCGGCGCGGCATACAGCGGGCGGGCGGGCGCCAGCGACGCTCAGGCGGCTGCCCGCAAAACCGCCGGAAGCGCGCGGCGGCGCGCCTTCGCATACCCTCAGGCAGGAACGGCGGGTCGCTCTCCGGCATCGGCGCGAGCCGCCTCCAGACAGTGCGCCAGGGCCTCGTGATGGCCGATCCGCTCGACCCGGAGGCCCGAGATCACCGGGTCCCGCACCATGACGTCGACGAAGCGGGTCCACTGCTCCTGCGCCTCGAGCCCGGTCAGCACGTCCGGCTGCTCGCGCTCGGCGTTCGGACCGAGGAACAGGAACGCGAACTTGTGCGACTCCTCGTCGAAATGGACCGCGTAGTAGAGCGTGTGCGGGAAGCGCGCCGCGATCCGCCTGCTGATCGGCCGGCTCCGGTAGAGGTCGAACCCGATCAGCTTGATCTCGCGGCGCCGCCGCCCCCGGGCCGCCGGCGCAGCCACATCTCCTGCAATCATCACACACCCGTCCCGTGCGATTGATGTTTCTCTTATACAACCTATGAGAGCGGAGGATCAAGCAGAAAAGCGCGGGCCCCTCCGGCCGGCCTGAAGGCGGCGCGGACGCCGGTGAGGCCGACCCGATGGTGCGGGGCCGGCTGGCGATCAGGCGGCGCGCACCGAGCCCTCCCGCGCGGACCCGGCATCTATATCGCGCACGTGCCCGAACATGTAGTCCCGGGTCAGCGGGACCGCGTCCTGACGACGGGCGAGCTGGATCTGGAAGACCATGTGCCCGCCGTGCCGGAAGGCGAGCTCCGATCCGACCAGATAGAACTCCCACATCCGGCCGAAGCGCGCGTCGTACATGGCCTCGATCCGGGGCCGGTTGGCCTCGAACCGCTGCCGCCAGAGACGGAGCGTCCGAGCG
>DASUSF010000354.1:0-2841 GCA_036375275.1 Geminicoccaceae bacterium
AAGGTCTACAAGCTCAAGGTCTATCGCCTGCCCCTCGGGGCGCCGCAGGCGCGCGGCAAGGCGATGGTCAATCTGTTCGCGCAGCTCGCGCCCGGCGAGACGATCACCGCCGTGCTGCCGTTGCCCGAGGACGAGAGCACCTACGAGGACCTCAGTGTGGTATTCGCCACGTCCAGCGGCAAGATCCGGCGCAACGCGCTCGCCGACTTCATCTTCGTGCCGGCGGGCGGCAAGATCGCCATGAAGCTGGACGAGGGCGACCATCTGATCGGGGTCGAGGTCGCGACCGAGCGGCAGGACGTGCTGCTCGCGGCGCGCGGCGGCAAGTGCGTGCGCTTCCCGGTCGGCAGCGTCCGCGTGTTCCGCTCGCGCACCTCGGAAGGCGTGCGCGGCATGGATCTGGCCAAGGCTGATCGCGTGATCTCGATGTCGGTGCTCGACCACGTCGAGCTGACCATCGAGGAGCGCGACGCGTTTTTGCGCTACGATGCGGCGCGGCGCCGCCAGGACGGTTTCGATGACAACGGCGAGATTTCCGACGAGGAGGCGGCGCGCCGGGCCGAGGAGGCCCTGCAGCGAGCCGAGGCCGCCATCCGCAGCGCGCGCGAGCAGCTCGGCGCCAATCGCCTGGCCGAGCTGGATGCCCACCAGCAGCTGATCCTCTCGGTCACCGCCAACGGCTACGGCAAGCGCACGTCCGCCTACGAGTACCGGGTCACCAACCGGGGCGGGCAGGGAATCATCAACATCGAGACCAGCCGGCGCAACGGCCCGGTGGTCGCCGCGTTCCCGGTGGCCGACGACGATCAGACCATGCTGGTGACGGATCGCGGCCAGGTGATCCGCATTCCGGTCGACGACATCCGCATCGCGGGGCGCAACACCCAGGGCGTCACCCTGTTCGACGTCGCGGCTGACGAGCACGTGGTTGCGGTCGCCCGGCTCGCCGGCGCGGCCGAGGCCAACGGCGGTGAGGCGAACGACGCCGAACCGAACGAACCCGACGGGGGTGGCTCGGGCCCGGACGGCGCCGATCCGAACGAACCCGAGCGGGGCGGCTCCGGCTCGGGCGGCGTCGGACCGAACGAACCCGAGAACGGCAACGGCGCAGGGCCCGCGCCGGACGGGACCGGTCGGGCGTAGGGGACAGGAGCGTCATGCCCGGACCGCGCACCGGGGTCTATCCCGGGACCTTCGATCCGATCCACAAGGGCCATCTCGACATCATCCGTCGGGCGACCAAGGTGGTGGACCGGCTGGTGCTGGCGGTCGCGGTCAACGTCGGCAAGGACCCGATGTTCCCGCTCGAGGAGCGGGTCGGCCTGGTCGAGCACGAGGCGCAGGCCCTGATGGCCGGCGACCGCGTCAACGGCTGCCGCCTCGAGGTGTACCCGTTCGACAACCTGCTCGTCGACTTCGCGCGCGGCGTCGGGGCGGTCGTGATCATCCGCGGCCTGCGCGCGGTCTCGGACTTCGAGTACGAGTTTCAGATGGCGGCGACCAACGCCCGGCTGTGTCCCGGGATCGAGACTATGTTCCTCACCGCCTCCGAGACCAACCAGTTCATCAGCTCGCGCTTCGTCAAGGAGATCGCGCGCCTGGGCGGCGACGTGTCGAGCTTCGTCTCGGCTCACGTGCGCGCGCGGCTCGAGGCGCTGCACCCGGGCGCCCGAGGCGGCTAGAGCGATTTCCGATGAGGTAGACCACCTCGGATCACGCCGCCGTTCCACTCATCGGAAGCAGATGGCTCTACTCAACTGGTTGCTGCAGCTTCATGCGAACGGAATCGCAAGCGACGATCCCGTCTGATCGCATGCTGCCCCTAGCGCTCCCCCGGTTGTCGCGCCACCAGGTTCCTCAGTTCGTCGACGAACCCGACCTGGCCGGAGACCAGCTTCTGCTTCGCGACCTCGAACGGGAACCATGCGGCACGGTCCACCTCGGGAAACGCCTGCCGTCGGCCGGAGCCGGGCGGCCATTCCATGACGAAGGTGTTGCTCACGATCGCCGCCGGGTCGCAGTCGCCCTCGAACGCCCAGGTGTGCACCACCTTGCCGCCCGCCTGCCGGCAGGGCTCGAGCGGAATGAACTCGCCCTCGGGGACGATGCCTGTCTCCTCCTCGAACTCGCGCCTGGCGGCCGCTAGGGGGTCGTCGCCCGGCGCGAACTCGCCCTTGGGAATCGACCAGGCGGCGAGGTCGCGCTTGGTCCAGAACGGACCGCCCGGGTGGACCAGAAGGACCTCGGGCTCCGGGCCGCAGCGCCGGAACATCAACAGACCCGCGCTTGTTCTCGGCAATGTCCGCCTCCGCTTCGCCGGCCAGACTGGCCGAGACGGGGCGGCTGGGCAAGGCTGAGCGGCGAGGCAGATTTTCCGGCATGCGCGTCGACCTGTTCGACTTCCACCTGCCGCCCGGGCTGATCGCACAGCATCCGGTGCGGCCGCGCGATGCCGCCCGCCTGCTGGTGGTGCGCGACGCGGCGCTCGAAGACCATCACGTGCGCGCTCTGCCTGTGCTGCTGCGCCCGGGCGATCTCCTGGTGTTCAACGACACCCGGGTCATCCCCGCCCGGCTGGCGGGCCGACGTGGCGACGCGCGCATCGAGGTCACCCTCCATCAGCCGGTGCGTGGCGCCGGGAATGTTGATGAGGCCCGCTGGCGGGCGTTCGCGCGCCCGGCGCGCCGTTGCCGCGTGGGCGACCTGCTGTCGTTCGGCGCCGAGCTCGATGCCCTGGTGCTGGCGAAAGGCGAAGGGGGCGAGATCACGCTCGGTTTCGGGTGCGCCCCGGAGGTCCTGCTCGAGCGGCTGGAGGCCTCCGGCCGGATGCCGCTGCCGCCG
>DASUSF010000355.1:0-14726 GCA_036375275.1 Geminicoccaceae bacterium
TCCGAGCCGACGTCGGGCTCGGTCAGGCAGAACGAGCCGATGATCTCGCCCGAGGCGAGGCCCGGGAGGTAGCGCCGCTTCTGCGCGTCGGTGCCGTCGATCACGATCCCCTGGCTGCCGATCCCGATGTTGGTGCCGAAGATCGAGCGGAACGCCGGCGAGGTCTGGCCGAGCGCGATCGCGACCCGGACCTCCTGCTCGATCCCGAGCCCGAGGCCACCGAACTCCTCGGGGATGGTCAGCCCGAACAGGCCGAGCGCCTTCATCTCCTCGACCAGCGCGTCCGGCACCCGGTCGGTGCGGTCGACCTCGTCCTCGAGCGGCACCAGCCGCTCGGCGACGAACCGCTCGATCGTCCGGAGCAGGCTCTCGAAGGTCTCGGGATCGATCGCCATGCCTTCCCCGCACCTGCCGTTTTCTGGGATCATAGGCCGGTCCGGAGGCGGCGCAACGACGGCCGGCTGCGGCGATCCCTCCGTCTTGAGCATCGGAGCCGCGCATGGACCAGCGAGCCTTCCTCGAGCGGGCGATCGACCAGGGCGCGGGCCGGGCGCCCGCGGACCTGGTGGTCAAGGACGTCCGGCTCCTGAACGTGATCACCTGCGAGATCGAGGCGACCGACATCGCGATCACCGGCGAGCGGATCGTCGGCACCTACGGCCGCTACCAGGGACGGGACGAGATCGACGGCCGCGGCCTCACCGCCGTCCCGGGCTTCATCGACGCCCACCTCCACGTCGAGAGCTCGCTGGTGACGCCGTTCGAGTTCGAGCGTTGCGTGCTGCCCAAGGGCGTGACCACCGCGATCTGCGACCCGCACGAGATCGCGAACGTGATCGGCACCGACGGCATCCGCTACTTCCTCGAGTGCGCGATGCGGATGGTCATGGACCTCCGGGTGCAGCTCTCGTCGTGCGTGCCGGCGACGCCGTTCGAGACCGCGGGCGCCCGCCTCGGGATCGCCGATCTCCTGCCGCTCCGGGCGCATCCGAAGGTGATCGGGCTCGCCGAGTTCATGAACTTTCCAGGGGTGCTGGCGAAGGACGCGGGGGCGCTCGACAAGCTCGCCGCCTTCCAGGACGGCCACATCGACGGCCACTGCCCGCTGCTCCGCGGCCTCGAGCTGAACGGCTACCTCGCCGCCGGGATCCGGACCGAGCACGAGGCGACCACCGCCGGCGAGGCGCTCGAAAAGCTCCGTAAGGGCGCCACGGTCCTGATCCGGGAAGGCTCGGTCAGCAAGGACCTGCACGCGCTCGCCCCGATCCTCAACGAGGTGACCTCGCCGTTCCTCGGCTTCTGCACCGACGACCGGAACCCGCTCGACATCGGCGAGGAGGGGCACCTCGACTTCATCGTCCGGAGCGCGATCGCGCGCGGCGCGCCGGCCCCCCACGTCTACCGCGTGGCGAGCTGGTCGGCGGCGAACGCGTTCGGCCTCAGGGACCGTGGGGTGATCGCGCCCGGGCGGCGCGCCGACCTCGTGCTCGTCTCCGACCTCGAGCGCTGCGTGGTGGAGCGCGTGATCGCGCGCGGCCGGCCGGTCGATGGCGCCCTGTTCGAGACGCGCGAGCAGGTCGCGCCGGTCGGCCTGGACAGCGTCCATGCGGCGCCGGTCGTCGCGGCCGACTTCGCGGTGCCGGCACGACCGGGCGCGACGCCGGTGATCGGGGTGGTCGCCGGTCGGATCATCACGGAGCGGCTGAGCATGACGCTGCCCGCGCGGGCCGGCGAGGCGGAGGTCGATCCGCGCCAGGACGCGATCAAGGTCGCGGTGGTCGAGCGCCACGGCCGGAACCGGAACATCGGGCGCGCCTTCGTCCACGGCTTCGGGCTCGAGCGGGGCGCGATCGCGAGCTCGGTCGGGCACGACAGCCACAACATCACCGTGGTCGGCGTCGACGACGCCGACATGGCCGTGGCGGTCAACCGGCTGATCGAGCTCAAGGGCGGGTTCGCGGTGGTCGCGGGCGGCGAGGTACGGGCCGAGCTCGCGCTCCCGCTCGCCGGCCTGATGAGCCTCGAGCCCTTCGAGACGGTGCGCTCCGCCCTGATCGAGCTGCGGGCCGCGGCGCGTGGCCTCGGCTGCACGCTTCCCGAGCCGTTCCTCCAGGTGGCGTTCCTGCCGCTCCCGGTGATCCCGCACCTCAAGATCACCGACATGGGCCTGTTCGACGTCGACCGGTTCGAGCTGATCGGGGACGGCTGAGCATCCCGTCGATGCCAAGTGGCTCCCTCCGACCGCGCCAAGCGGCGCTTCACAGGGAGCCATATTCTGCCGTACCGCAGGGCGCCGTGAGCATGCGGGAGCGCGAAATGGCGGCTGACATCTCCATCGTCCGGCCGGAAGAGAGGTACAGGCAGGAGTGGCGGCGTCTTTATGACGGCTACGCGACCTTCTACCGGCGTCCGATGACCGACGAGATCGCGGCCACGGTCTGGGGCTGGCTCCAGGACCCCGCGCACGAGATCGAGGGCGTGCTCGCGGTTCATGAGGGCCGGCCGCTCGGCCTCGCGCACTACCGGCGCATGCCGAGCCCGCTCCGCGGCGCCGACATCGGCTTCCTCGACGACCTGTTCGTGGATCCCGCCGCCCGCGGCGCGCGGATCGGCGACGCGCTGATCGCGCACGTCCGAGGCGTCGCGCGGGAACGCGGCTGGAGCGTCGTGCGCTGGCTCACCGCCGACGACAACTACCGGGCCCGCGCCCTGTACGACCGGGTGGCGAAGAAGACCGCCTGGAACGTCTACGAGCTGACGCCCTGAGCACCCGGTCCATGCCGAGGGAGGGCGCGCCGCCGGCAGTCGCCGGCGCGATGGCATCCGACGCCCGGCACCCCGGCTGGACCGGGCGCCTCGCGGTGGTCGCCCTCGCCCTGCTCTGGGGGCTGAACTGGCCGGCGGTCCGGGTCGCGCTCACCGAGATCCCGCCGTGGACGCTCCGGACGGCGGGCCTGGCGCTGGCGGCGGCCGCCCTGTTCGCCCTCGCGGCGGTGCGCGGCCGGAGCCTCCGGGTGCCTGAAGGCAGGCGTCTCGCGCTCGCCTTCGCCGGGCTGCTCAACATCGCCGGCTTCAACGTCATGACCGCCTTCGCGCAGCTCCACACCGCGACCTCGCGCGCCGCGATCGTGACCTTCACCATGCCGCTGTTCGCGACCGCCTTCGCCTTCCTGGTCCTGCGCGAGGTGCCGGACCGCGTGCAGCGGATCGGCCTCGGGCTCGGGACGCTCGGGCTCGGGGTGCTCCTCTATCCGCTCGCGGGCGGCCTCGGCATCCCGCTCGGGGTCGCGTTCTCGCTCGGCGCCGCGCTCAGCTGGGCGGCCGGCACGGTGTTCCTGAAGCGCGCCCGGATCCAGGCCGAGCCGCTCGCGATCGCCGCCTGGCAGCTGGTCGCCGGCGCCTCGGCCGCCGGGCTCGGGATGCTGGCGTTCGAGGGGCTGGTCCAGCCCTTTCCGCTCAGCGGCCCGGTGATCGTCGCGCTCGCCTATCACGTGGTCCTGGCCCAGGCGCTGGCCTACTTCCTCTGGTTCGAGGTGGTGGCCCGCCTGCCCGCCGGGACGGCGGCGCTCGGCACCCTCGGCATCCCGGTGGTCGGCGTCCTCGGGGCGATGCTGCTGCTCGGCGAACGCCCGACGGTCCCCGACCTGATCGGCTTCGCCCTGATCCTCGCCGCGGCCGCGACCGTGCTCCTGCCGCGCCGGCGCTAGAGCAGGTCCCGACATGACGGAACCGACTGCAAGCGGTTGCGACAGGGTGAATCCGCTCTGATCCCCTGAATAGAGCAATTCTTCTCCCGATGAGCGGAAGGACGTCGCGGTTCGATGCGGTTCTGTCTCATCGGGAATTGCTCTGATCCAGCCGGGCGATCGCGAGCGCCGTCGCCTTGGCGCGCGGCACCAGGCTGTCGACGTGGCAGGTCTCGTCCGGCGAGTGCGCCTTCTCGCCGAGCGGCCCGGTGCCACAGACCGTCGGCGCACCGACCGCGGCGGTGAAGCCGGAATCCGCCGAGCCGCCGGTGTACTCGGCGCCGATGGACATGCCGAGGTCCCGGGCGCAGGCGATGTAGTGCTCGGCGAGCGCCGCGCTCGCGCCGCTCGGCTCGAACGGCAGGAAGCGGGCGCTCTCGGTGATCCGGGTCGTGGTCCCGGCGAGGTGGGTCTCGGCGAGGATCCGCTCGATCGCGGCCTCGGCCTCGGCCATCGCGTCCAGGGTCTTGAAGCGGACGTCGACCCGGGCGGTGGCGAGCGGCGCGACCGTGTTGACCGACTGTCCGCCCGAGATCAGCCCGACGTTCACGGTGGTCCCGGTCTCGTAGTCGGTCAGCGCGTGCAGAGCGACCACCTTTCGCGCGAGCTCCTCGATCGCGCTCACGCCCTTCTCGTGCGCGGCGCCGGAATGGGCGGCATGGCCGGTGACCTCGATGGTCAGGAACATCGCACCCTTGCGGCCCGAGACGATGTTGCCGCTGACCCGTCCGGGCTCGGCGTTGAACACCGCGCGCGCGCCCCGCGCGGTGTCCTCGATCACCGCCCGCGAGGTCGGGGACGCGATCTCCTCGTCGGTGGTGTAGAGCGCGACCAGGGGATGGCGCGCGCCGCCGAACCGGGCGAACCCCTCGATCACGAAGGTGCTGAGCACCAGGCCCGCCTTCATGTCGGCGACCCCGGGCCCGTACGCCCTGCCGTTCTCGACCCGGAACGGCCGCCGCGCGGCCTCGCCCTTCGGGAAGACGGTGTCCCGGTGACCGAGCAGCAGAACGTGCGGGAGGTTGCTGCCCGCATCCCGGGACTCGAGCCGGGCGCGAACCGAGAAGCTGGAGCCCGGCTGCTCGATCACCTCGCACGGGATGCCGGCGGCCTCGAGGTGGCGGTGGATGATCGTCCCCGTGGCATCCACGCCCGCGACGTCGAACGAGCCGGAGTCGGTGTTCACCAGCTCCTCGAGCAGGGCGACCATCGCCTCCTGCTGCCCGTCCAGCCATTCCAGCACCTCCGTCTCGACCGTCCCTGCTGCCATGTGCTCCTCCCGTGCGCCGTGGTGCGCGCCATCTCTAGAACAGCCGCCGGCCGCTGTCGAAGCACGTGCGGGGCCCCGTCGGCCGACCGGCTGCCGGCTGCTCTGGATCCGGCGGACAGGGCCTTGCGCCGGGTCGCCCGCTCGGTTGTCATGGCCCGACCGCAGGAGGAGGGACCGATGGGCTTGCTGGATGCGCTACGCGGCATGTTCGGAGGCGGCGGCCAGCCGGCGGGCGCCGCGGCCGCCGAGCCGGTCGAGTACAACGGCTTCACGATCCGGCCGGCGCCGGAGAAGACCCAGGGCGGCTGGAACACGGCCGGGCTGATCGTCAAGACCGTCGGCGAGGAGGTGAGGGAGCAGGCGTTCGTCCGGGTCGACACCCACAGCGATCGCGACGCCGCGGTCGCGTTCTCGATCACCAAGGCGAAGCAGATCATCGACGAGCAGGGCGAGCGGCTGTTCGAGACCGAGCGCCGGTGACCCCGGCCCCGCCCGGCGGGCCCGTCGCGGCCGCCACCTCATGACGGCGCGGCTGGTCGTCGAGGACCTCCGGGTGCGCTATCCGACGCCATCGCGGGTGGTGGACGCGGTGCGCGGCGTGTCCTTCGCGGTCAGCCGGGAGAAGGTCGGGCTCGTCGGCGAGTCCGGCTCCGGCAAGTCGACCGTCGGGCGCGCGATCCTCCGGCTGATCCAGAAGCCCGGGGAGATCAGCGCGCGGGTGCTGTCGTTCGACGGCATCGACATCCTGAGCGCGTCCGACGCGACCATGCGTGAGCTCCGCGGCCGGCGGATCGCGATGGTCATGCAGGACCCGAAGTTCTCCCTCAACCCGGTGATGACGGTCGGCAGGCAGATCCGCGAAGCCTGGCGCGCGCATGCCAGAGGCGGCCGCCATGCGGCCGAGCGGAAGGCGCTGGAGGTGCTCGAGGCGGTCAAGATCCGCGACCCCGAGCGGGTCTACCGCTGCTACCCGCACGAGATCTCGGGCGGCATGGGGCAGCGGGTGATGATCGCGATGATGCTGGTCGCCGACCCCGACCTGCTGATCGCCGACGAGCCGACCTCGGCGCTCGACGTGACCGTGCAGATGCAGGTGCTGGCGATCCTGGACGACCTGGTCACCTCGCGCGGCCTCGGGCTGATCTTCATCAGCCACGACCTCAACCTGGTGGCCTCGTTCTGCGACCGGGTGCTGATCATGTACGCGGGACGCGTGGTCGAGACCTGCGCCGCCGACCGGCTGAACGACGCGGCCCATCCCTACACCCGGGGCCTGCTCGCCGCCCTGCCGCAGGTCGACCGGGAGCCGGGGCCGCTGCCGGTGCTCGAGCGCGACCCGGCGTGGCTGGATGGTTGACGCTGCGGGCGGGACGACCGCCCGGGCCATGCTCACGCTCGACGCGCTCGACGTCCGCTTCGGGAGCTTTCATGCGGTGCGGGCGGTCGGCTTCGAGCTCCCGGCGGGCGGGTCCTTCGGGCTGGTCGGCGAGTCCGGCTCCGGCAAGACCACGGTGCTCCGGGCGGTGGCGGGCCTGATCCAGGACTGGTCGGGGCGGATCGTGGTCGACGACGAGGTCCAGGGCGCCACCCGCAGCCGCCACTTCCACCGGACCGTCCAGATGGTCTTTCAGGATCCCTACGGCTCGCTCCACCCGCGCCACACGGTCGACCGGACGCTCGCCGAGCCGCTGCGGATCCACGGCCGCTCCGAAGTGGGGCCCCGGGTCGAGGCGGCCCTGCGCGCGGTCGGCCTCGGTCCCGCCTTCCGCTACCGCTACCCGCACCAGCTCTCGGGCGGGCAACGCCAGCGGGTCGCGATCGCCCGCGCGCTGATGCTGGAGCCGCGCCTCCTGCTCCTCGACGAACCGACCAGCTCGCTCGACGTTTCCGTCCAGGCGGAGATCCTGAATCTGCTGCGCCGGCTGAGGGAGGAGCGTGGACTGACCTTCCTGTTCGTCTCGCACAACCTCGCGGTGATCGCTCAGATGTGCGACCGGGTGGCGATCATGAACCAGGGCCGGATCGTCGAGACGGCGCCGGTCGCGGCGCTGCGTCGGGGGGCGCTCCACGAGCCCTACGCGCGACAGCTGCTGGCCGCCAGCAAGGGCTACGACCGGGCGGCCGCAAACGCCCTGACCACCTACGACTGAGCTTCGGGAGGACCGGAATGGACCGGCAGGACGACATCGAGCGCGGCATGGCGCTGATCCCGACCCTGGACGAGGTCATGAAGGAGAGCGCGGACCCGGCGACCCTGCGGATCTACGACGAGATCGAGGCGGCGCTCCGGGTGCCCTTCGTCAACTTCGTCTTCCGGGTCCTGGCGAACCGCCCGGCGTTCTTCCACCCGGCCTGGGCGCGCCTCGCGCCGATCGCCCGATCCCGCGGGTTCGAGGCCGCGGCCGCCCGGGTCCGCGAGCGTGCCGCCCTCGAAGCCGACGTCGCCACGGTCGATCTCGGGCCGGCCGGCGGCGATCTGGAGCGGATCCGCGCCTACAGCCGGACCATCCACCACGTCGTCCCGAAGCTGCTGCTGAGCGTCACGGCATTCGATCTGGACGCCGCGGGCGAGGGGGTGCCCGATGCCGCGACCGGCAACGGCACCGACTTCGCCGATCTGGACGCGATGCCGCCCGGCATGGTCGAGGGCGCGGTCGCCATCCCGATGGTCGATCCGGCGGTGGCCGAAGGGAAGGTGGCCGCGCTGTTCCGGGACATCCAGGCGACCCACGGCCATCCCGGCGTCGCGACCTACTACCGTGCGCTCGCCCAGTGGCCGGAGCTTCTGGACGGCCTCTGGCAGGCGGTGCGGCCCCTGGTCGGAGGCCCGGTCTTGCAGGATCGGCGGCGGATCGTGCTCGATCTGGCCGCGGAGGAGATGCGCGCGCTGCGGGCGGCGGCGCGCGCGGCCGGCCTCCTCGACGGCGACCCGCCGGTGCTGCCTGCCGACCAGAAGGCCGAGATCCGGGCGATCCTCGCGGTCTTCCGCTTCCGGATCATCCCGGACCTCGTGCTGATCGTGCCGCTGATGCGCCGGCTTCTCGAGCGGTAGCGCGCCTGGCCCCGCGCCTTCGGCGCTCCGTCGACCAGCGGAACACGCTGATGAGGTGGTCGATCCGGCCGGGACCCCGGCGCCCGGCCGACCGGGCGGAGCGGATCGGCGTTGCACGGAGCGGCATCGGCCGCTATCCGATGCTGCGGCTGGACGGGAGCCGCCGGCGCCCCTCGCGGCTTCACGATCAGAACGTGGTCATCGACATGATCCTCGAGGCGAAGCCGCGTCGGGCGGCCTTCCTCGGCATCGTCCGCAACCGTGATGCGCGACCGGCGTCCGGCCGGGGCTCCGGCCCGGGCCGGGTGCCCGGCACCGGCCGGCCGCGACGCCGAACCGGATGAGCGTGCGCGCGTCCGCCCGCCTCGCCGAGCCGGAGCTGGTCCTGTCCGGCCGGCTGGTGCTGAGCGACGGCGTGATCCCCGGCAGCGTCCGGATCGCGGGTGGCCGCATCACCCACGTCGATCAGGGCCTGAGCCATCTGCCGGCTGCCGTGGATCTGGGCGACGACCTTCTGATGCCCGGCCTGATCGACCTCCACACCGACAACCTGGAGCGGCACTTCCAACCGCGCTCGGGCGTGCAGTGGGACGCGGTGCAGGCGGCCATCAGCCACGACGCGCAGGTCATCGGCAGCGGCATCACGACCGTCTACGACAGCATCACGATCGGCGCCGCCGAGGGCTGGGACATGCGCGCGGACTACGTCCTGCCGATGCTCGAGGGCCTCGAGGAGGCGGTCGCCCACGGCATGCTCAGGGCGGACCATCTCCTGCATCTCCGCGCCGAGATCACGCACGAGCAGATCGTCGAGATCTTCGCGCACCACGCCGAGCGCCCGCTGGTGCGGTTCATGTCGCTCATGGATCACGCGCCGGGCGACCGGCAGTCGCCGGACATCGAGGACTACCGGCGGCGCTACCTCAAGATCTTCGATGGCGACGAGGCGGTGCTCGACCGCCACGTCGAGCGCCTGCTGCACGGCTCGCGGGTGCTGGGTCCGGACCATCGCCGACGTCTGGCCGCCGCCGCCCGCGCCCGCGGCATCCCGTTCGCGAGCCACGACGACGCGAGCGAGGCGCACGTCGAGGAGGCCGCGGCTCTCGGCGCGGTGCTGAGCGAGTTCCCGACCACCCCCGAGGCGGCGCGGGCCGCGCGCGCCCGCGGCCTGCACGTCCTGATGGGCTCGCCCAACCTGATCCGGGGCGGCTCGCACGCCGGGAACGTCGCCGCCGCGGATCTGGCGCGCGCCGGCACGCTCGACATCCTGTCGTCCGACTACATCCCGGGCAGCCTCCTGCTCGCCGTGTTCCGCCTCGCGGGGGACGAGCTCGGGCTCGCCCTGCCGGACGCGGTCCGGGCGGTCACCGCCAACCCGGCGGACGCGGCCGGGCTCGGCGACCGCGGGCGGATCGAGCCCGGGCTCCGGGCCGACCTGATCCGGGTGCGCACGATCAACGGGCGGCCGATCGTCCGCGCCGCCTGGCGGACCGGCGAGCGGGTGGCGTGAGCCGCCGCTTCGCGATCTACTTCGCCGCGCCGGAGGGCTCGGCGCTGGAGGCGTTCGGGCGGAGCTGGATCGGCCGCGACCACGTCACCGGCGCGCCGGTGGCGCCGCCCCGGATCGCGGGGCTGAGCCCCACCCGGCAGCGCGAGGTTGCGGCGTTCCCGCGCCACTACGGATTCCACGCCACGCTCAAGGCGCCGTTCGAGCTGGCGCCGGACCGCGGCCGCGACGAGCTGCTGACGGCGCTCGCCGGCTTCGCCGCGACGCGCCGGCGCTTCGTGGCGCCACCCGTCGAGGTTCAGGCGCTCTCCGGCTTCATCGCCTTCAAGCTGAGCGCGCCGTCGGAGGACATGGCGGCTCTCGCGGCCGACTGCGTCACCACGTTCGAGCCGTTCCGCGCGCCGCCCCGGGCATCCGAGATCGAGCGCCGGCGCGCCGCCGGCCTCAGCGCGCGCCAGGACCGCTACCTGCTGGCCTGGGGCTATCCGTACGTGTTCGAGGAGTTCGACTTCCACATGACGCTGACCGGGCGGCTCGAGGACCCGGAGCGGAACGTGGTCCTGGAGGCGCTGCGGGCGCTCGCCCTGCCGCTGGTCGAAGCGCCGCTGCCGGTCGACGCGGTCAGCCTCTACGAGCAGCCGGACCGGGACCGGCCGTTCCGCCTGACCGCACGCTTCCCCTTCGGCGACCGCTGAGCCCCGGGCCGCTCGTCCCGCTCGGGCGGACGCGGCCGGGGAACGTGCCGCCCGGTAAGGAGAAGCGGCCGGCGTTGTTCACAGGCGCGAGGCGTGCTTCGCTCGCCGCCTGCGCCCCGACGCGCTCCGCCGTTCCTCATGAAGCGAGCCCGGTGAACTGGTACATCGTCCTCCTCACCTGCTTCGGCCTGCTGATCCTCGCGGTCGGGTTCCTGCCGGCGCTGCTGCGCCAGCTCCCCCTGTCGCTGCCGATCATCTGCGTCGCCTTCGGCTTCGCCCTGTTCAGCATCCCGGGCACCGGTCCGGAGCCGGACATGCTCCAGCATCCCCACCTCACCGAGCGCATGACGGAGCTGATCGTGATCGTCGCGCTGATGGGCGCGGGCCTGAAGCTCAACCGCCCGGTCGGCTGGTGGAGCTGGATCATCACCTGGCGGCTGCTGGCGATCACCATGCCGCTCTCGATCGCGGCGATCGCCCTGCTCGGCTGGTCGCTGCTCGGCCTCGGGGCGGCGGGGGCGCTGCTGCTCGGCGCGGTGCTCGCGCCGACCGACCCGGTGCTCGCCTCCGACGTCCAGGTCGGACCGCCGCACGACCCCGAGGAGGACGAGGTGCGCTTCAGCCTGACCTCGGAGGCGGGGCTCAACGACGGCCTCGCCTTCCCCTTCGTCAACCTCGCGATCGCGATGGCGCTGCACGGCGTCGCCCCCGGCGTCTGGGTCCTGGAGTGGCTCGCCGTCGACGTGGTCTGGAAGATCGCCGCGGGGATCGCCGGCGGGCTGCTGGTCGGCCAGGCGCTCGGCCTCGTCATCTTCCGCTACATCGAGAGCCAGCGCCTGCCGGAATCCGGCGACAACCTGGTGGCGGTCGGCATCACCTTCGTCGCCTACGGGCTGACCGAGCTGGTCCACGGCTACGGCTTCCTCGCGGTGTTCGTGACCGCGCTCACGATGCGGCGGTGGGAGCGCTCGCACCACTATCACGCCCGCCTGCACGAGTTCGCCGAGCAGATCGAGCGGTTGTTCATGATGATCCTGCTGGTGCTGTTCGGCGGCGCCCTCGCGGGCGGGCTGCTCGAGCCGCTGACCTGGACGGCGGCGCTGGCGGGCCTGGTCTGCCTGCTCGTCGTGCGCCCGCTCGCCGGGCTGGCGGGGCTCGCCGGCTCCGGGCATCCGCTCGAGGAGCGCGTCGCGATCGGCTTCTTCGGCATCCGCGGCGTCGGCTCCTTCTATTACCTCGCGCACGCGTACAACACCGCCGAGTTCGAGGCGGAAGCGAGCTCCCTGTTCGCGTTCGTCGGCTTCGTGGTGCTGGTCTCGATCGTCCTGCACGGCGTCAGCTCGACGCCGGTGATGCGCTACCTCGAGCGCAAGTGGCAGGCAGAGCATGCGGCCGCCCCGGAGTGATGCCCGACGCGAGATCCGGGGGGCTCCTGCCCGATCCGCCTGTGGCATGATGGGCGGGGGACACGGGCGGACACGGGCCGTGGGCCCGATCCGGGGCGCGCATGCGAGCGGCGCCGGAAGGCGACGAGGTGCGGACCGGACCGGGCGATGCCGACCATCTATGACCTGAAGCCGCGCTTCCAGGCCCTGCTCCGGCCGCCGACCCGGGCGCTCGCCGCGGCGGGCGTCACCGCGAACCAGGTGACGGTCGCAGCCGCAGTCCTGTCGCTCGCGGCAGGTGGCGCGATCGCCGTGCGGCCGGACGCGCGCTGGCCGCTTCTCCTGATCCCGGTGGTGCTCTTCCTGCGCATGGCGCTCAACGCGGTCGACGGGCTGCTGGCGCGCGAGCACGGCATGCGCTCCCGGCTCGGCGCGCTGCTGAACGAGCTCGGCGACGTGATCTCGGACAGCGCGCTCTACCTGCCGCTCGCGCTGGTGCCGGGCGTGGCCGCCATGCTCGTCGTGCCGGCGGTGGTGCTCGGCGTCATCGCCGAGATGACCGGCGTCGTGGCGGTCCAGATCGGCGCCGAGCGCCGCTACGACGGGCCGATGGGGAAGAGCGACCGGGCGTTCGCCTTCGGCACGGCGACCCTCCTCCTCGGGCTCGGCGTCGCGCCGGGACTGTGGCTCGATCTCCTGCTGATCCTGATCCTCGTGCTCCTGCTGCTCACCATCGTCAACCGCGGGCGCGGCGCTCTGGCCGGAGGCGGCCCGCGATGATCGCCGCCCACCTTCCGGCGACCGTGCTCTGGGCGCTCGCCGGTGTCTTCGGGATCCTGATCGTGGCGAGCGGGCTGGTCGCGCTCCTGGTCCGCGCGCAGCCCGAGAAGGACCACACCGAGCTCCGCCAGCGGATCCGGTCCTGGTGGGTCATCATCGGCGTCTTCAGCGCCGCCTTCCTGCTCAGCCACACCGCGTCGCTGGTGCTCCTCGCCTTCGTCAGCTTCCTCGCCCTCAAGGAGTACTTCTCGCTGATCCCCTCGCGGCGGGCCGATCGCCGGGTCATGTTCTGGGCGTATCTCGCGATCCCGGTGCAGTACTACTGGGTCGGCAGCGCCTGGTACGGCATGTTCATCATCTTCATCCCGGTCTACATGTTCCTCCTGCTGCCGCTCCGGATGGTGATCGCGGGCGAGGTCCAGGGCTTCCTGCGCGCGGCCGGCGTGCTGCACTGGGGCCTGATGGTCACGGTCTTCAGCATCAGCCACATGGCCTTCCTGCTGGTCCTGCCGGCGGCCGGCAACCCGGGCGCGGGCGGCGCCGGGCTGCTGCTCTACCTGCTCTTCCTCACCCAGTTCAACGACGTCGCCCAGTACGTCTGGGGCCGGCGCTTCGGGCGCCGGAAGGTGGTGCCGAGCGTCAGCCCCAACAAGACGCTCGAGGGGCTGCTCGGCGGCGTCGCGACGACGGCGGTCCTGGCGGTGGCCCTGGCGCCGTGGCTGACCCCCTTCGATCCGCTCACGGCCGCGATCGCGGGCCTCGCGATCGGCGCGGCGGGCTTCGCGGGCGACGTGACCATCTCGGCGGTCAAGCGCGACCTCGGGGTCAAGGACAGCGGCAGCCTGCTGCCGGGACACGGCGGGATCCTCGACCGGATCGACAGCCTGACCTTCACCGCCCCGCTGTTCTTCCACTTCGTCTGGTACGCCTACTACTGATGCCTCCGGAACCCCCTGCACGACCGGCGGCAGGCGGCGGACGGTCGTCCCGGCTGCTGAAGCTGCTGTTCTTCACGCTCGTGGTCCGGCCGGTCGTGCTCGTGGTGCTGGGGCTGAACGTGCGCCGGCGCGAGCGGCTGCGGACCCCCGGCCCCGCGATCGTCGTCGCCAACCACAACAGCCACCTCGACACGCTGGTCCTGATGACGCTGTTCCCGCTCCGGCAGCTGGCAGAGGTCCGGCCGGTCGCCGCCGCCGACTACTTCCTCAGCAAGCGGTGGCTCGCCTGGTTCGCGCTCGAGGTGATCGGCATCGTCCCGCTCAGCCGGACGGTGCGCGCGGGCGACGCCGATCCGCTGGCGGAATGCGTCCGGCACCTCGGGGACGGCGGCATCCTGATCCTGTATCCCGAGGGGAGCCGCGGCGATCCGGAACGCCTCGCGGCTTTCCAGGGCGGGGTCGCGCACCTCGCCCGCCGCTGCCCCGAGGTCCCGGTGGTGCCGGTGTTCCTGCACGGCGCGGGCAAGAGCCTGCCCCGGGGCGAGGCGCTGCTGGTGCCGTTCATCTGCGACGTCTTCGTCGGCGAGAGCCTGGTCTGGGCCGGCGACCGCCGCGCCTTCATGACCGGCCTGGACGGCGCGATCCGGGCGCTCGCCGCCGAGGGCGGCTTCCCGCCCTGGGAATGAGCCTGATCGCCGGACTCTGGGGGTTCGCCGAAGCGACCCTGTTCTTCATCGTCCCCGACGTCTGGCTGAGCGTGGTCGCGGTGATGCGCGGTGCGCGCGAAGCGCTCGTCGCCGCGCTCTGGGCCGTGGCCGGGGCGACCGCGGGCGGCGCCCTGATGTATCTCTGGGGCGCGACGGATCCGGCCGGCGCCGCACAGGTGCTCGGAGCGCTGCCGGCGATCGAGCCGGCCATGCTGGCCCGGGTCCGAAGCGAGCTCGAGGCCGAGGGCGTCGTGGCGCTGTTCGCCGGCGCCTTCACCGGCACCCCCTACAAGCTCTACGCCGCGCTCGCCCCGGCGGCCGGTGCCGATCCCTGGCTGCTGCTCGTCCTGACCCCGCCGGCCCGCTTCGGTCGCTTCGCGCTGACGTCGCTCCTCGCGGCCGGCGTCTCGCGGCTGCTGGCCCGTCGCCTGAGCAGGGGGCAGCGGCTGACGGTGCTGGCCTGCGTCTGGGTCGTGTTCTACGCGCTCTACTTCAACGCTCACGCCGCGCCCTCGCCCTGATCCGCCCACGCTGACCGCCCGGCGAGCGCGCGATCGGCTACAAGGGCGCGCACCGGGGCTCGAGAGTACGGAGCAGGCATGCCGCCCGCGGGACATCCGGATTCCTACTACGTCGCGAGCGCGCA
>DASUSF010000356.1:0-11461 GCA_036375275.1 Geminicoccaceae bacterium
GGCACGGCGCCGGACACCTCGCCCGGCTCCGGGCGCTCGACCGGGCATACCTCCGCAAGGTGCCGGGCGGGGCGGCCGGGCAGGAGCTGCGCGACGCCTTCACCGCCCACCTCCGCTCGATCGACCAGCGGCTGGTCTGGCGACTGTTCGCGCGCGCCCTCACCCGCGGCCGCCTGCGCCGCGCCCTCGGGCTCGCGCTGCGCAGTCCGGGCGACCTCCGCCTCGTCCTCGAGGGGCTGCTCCGGGAAGGTCCGCCGCATCTGGTCGGCCGCCTCGGCCGGCTCGGTCGCCGGCGTCATCAGCGAGCGGCGCGGCCTGCGCTGGCGCCAGCACCCGCTTCAAATCAAGTTTAAATATTAACCATGATGTTCGTTAACGCTTCATTGATTTAGCCATACCAATGTATCGAAAATTATCGATATTAACTTTGCGAACGACCCCCTTCCCGACCTTCAATACGCCGCACTTCGAGTAGAGCCGAGCACGGTCCGCGTCCTGGGCGCGGGCGTGCCGCAGAGCGCGCGACGAGGCGGGGAGTCCACCATGAAGAGACAGAGTTTCGGGCGAACGCGGCTGTCGCCACAGGGCGCGGAAGGTCTCGTCCCCGTGGTCGATGCACTGGCCATGGGCCTGCTGCTGCTGGTCGCCCGGCCCGCGACCCTGCTTCCCGGCGCGGGTCAGGCGGCGGTGGTGCCGACCGACGCCTTCACCCTGACCTGGATCCTGAGCGGCGGCCTCGCGGCGCTCGCCCTGCTCGTCTGGAGCCATCACGCCGGCCATTACGACCGGCGGCGGCCTTTCGGCATGGAGCTCTCCGACCTCCTCGGCTGGACGTTCCTGTTCGGCGCGGGCGACGCCGGCCTCTGCCTGATCGGCGGGATCGACCCGCTGCCGCCGCTCGCGATCTGGCTGCTGCTGGCGATCGCGCTGCCCCTGCTGCGCCGGCTGGTGCGCGACCGCCTCGACCGGGTGGGCCTCTGGCAGCGACCGACGGTCGTGGTCGGAGTCGGCTACAACGCCGAGGTCGCCGCCCGCGCGCTGCTCGCCGAGCCGAGCCTCGGCCTGAGCGTGATCGCGTTCGCCGACCCGGAGGAGAGCCGGGCCGTGGACCGGGATGCGGTTCGCCCGGCGCCGCGGATGCTCGAGGTGGCGGGCGAGCTGCGCCCCGTCCTGCCGCTGAGCCGGCTGCTGAGCGACGACCTGGACGCGAACGGCCCGCACGTCGTGATCGCGCCCGACGCCGCCGAGATGCCGGCCTGCATCGACCTGTTCGAGCGGCTGGCGGCGAGCGATCGGACGGTCGACTTCTTCCCGCCGCTCGGCCGGCTGCCGGTCGCGGAAGCCCGGCTCGCCCGGCTGGTCGGCGGCGGCGTCGCCTCGATCCGCCTGCGTGAGCGCCTCTCGACGCCGATCGCGCGGATCTACAAGCGCGGCTTCGACCTCGTCCTCGGCAGCGCGATCTGCCTCGTCCTCGCGCCCGTGTTCCTCGGCATCGCGCTGATGATCCTCGCGCTCGACGGGCGTCCGGTGTTCTTCGCCCAGCGGCGGATCGGTCGCAACGGCCGGCCGTTCTC
The DNA here is from genome assembly GCA_036375275.1 of Geminicoccaceae bacterium. Lineage (GTDB taxonomy): Bacteria > Pseudomonadota > Alphaproteobacteria > Geminicoccales > Geminicoccaceae > DASUSF01. Next base: position 1,575 of record DASUSF010000356.1, read on the forward strand.
CTGCTTCAAGTTCCGCACCATGGTGCCCGACGCGCAGCGCCGGCTGCAGGCGCTGCTCGAGAGCGATCCCGCGGCGCGCGCCGAATGGCAGCGCGACCAGAAGCTGCGCCACGACCCCCGGATCAGCCGGTCCGGCGCCTGGCTCCGGCGGACCAGCCTCGACGAGCTGCCGCAGCTGATCAACGTCATCCGCGGCGAGATGAGCCTGGTCGGGCCGCGCCCGGTGGTCGAGGACGAGCTCCGCCGCTACGGCGCCCTCGCTCCCTTCTACCTCAAGATCCGCCCCGGCCTGTCCGGGCTCTGGCAGGTGAGCGGGCGCAACGACATCGACTACGGGCGCCGGATCGAGCTCGACTGCCGCTACGTGCGCAACTGGTCCCCGCTGTGGGACGTCGCCCTCCTCGTCGCCACCGTGCGCGTCGTGTTCTCGCGCCGCGGCGCCTACTGAAGCAGGGGCGTCGTCCGATGACCGCGGCCACGCTCTTCGCCCTGGCGGGCCTGACCCTCGCGCTCGCCCTCCACCCCTTCACCACCTACCCGCTCTCGCTCGCCCTGCTGCGGACGCTCGGCGCCCGGCGTCGGCCGGGCCGGCGGAGCGCGTCGGCGGCCGCCCTTTCGACCACCGCACCGAGCTTCTCGCTCCTGGTGTGCGCGCACAACGAGGAGGCGGTGATCCTGGACAAGCTCCGGAACCTCTCCGCCCTGCTCGATCGCGCCCCCGGCGCCGCCGCCGAGGCGCTGATCTACGTCGACGGGTCGAGCGACCGGACCGCCGAGCTGGCGCGGGCCTGGACCGATCCCCGGGTCCGGACCGTGGTGTCGGCGGCGCGGACCGGCAAGACCGTCGGCCTGAACCGGCTGGTCGCCCTCGCGGGCGGCGACATCCTGGTGCTGAGCGACGCCAACGTCACGGTCGAGCCGGAAGCGCTCGGCAAGCTCGCGGCCCGCTTCGCCGACCCGCTCGTCGGTCTCGTCTGCGGCCAGCTCCGCTACGTCAACGGCGAGGTCAACGTGACCGCCCGGAACGGCGCCGCGTACTGGCGGCTCGAGGAGACGATCCGCGCGCTGGAGAGCGACACCGGCGGCGCGATCGGCGCCGACGGCTCGCTCTACGCCGTCCGCCGCGAGCTCTGGCCGAACGTCCCCGACGACCTGATCGACGACTTCTACGTCCCGATGACGGTCCGCTTCCGCGGCCTCGAGGTGATCCATGCGGGCGAGATCGTCGCCTTCGAGCGGACCACGGAGAGCGGCCGGGACGAGTTCCGCCGCAAGGTGCGGATCGCCTGCCAGGCGTTCAACGTGCACCGCCGGCTCTGGCCGGCGGTCCGCAAGCTGCCCCTGCTCGATCGCTACAAGTACGTCTCGCACAAGCTCCTGAAGTGGCTGATCGGCTTCCACCTGCTGTTCGCCGGCGGCTTCACGGCGCTCGCCCTCGGGCTGATCGTCGACCCGGCCCTGGTCGTCGCCGCGAGCCTGCTCGGCAGCCTCCTGGTCGGGCTCAGCACCGCCTGGGGCCATGGCCCCTTCGCCACCCTCGGCAACGCAGTCTTGATGTTCGCCGCCGTATCTTGGGGCGTCGTCCGGTCGCTGCAGGGTGAGCGCTTCGTCATCTGGCAGCCGGCCGGGTCGGTGCGCGCGGGACGCGTCCCGCTGATGCCGCCGCCCGGCCGCACGAGCTGAACCAACGCGACCGACCTCGAGTCAAAGGAGCCCTTCATGTCGACCCTGCCGGTCCACGCCCCGACGACGCTTCATCCGGCGATGTCCCTGCCGGCGAGCCCGGCGCCGCGGCCGCGGGAGGACGCCCGGACCAGCACCTTCGACCTCCGCTTCTTCGGGGGGATCCTGCGCCGCCGGTGGCTGCTGCTGTCGAGCACCGTGCTCGGGATCAGCCTCGCCGCGACCGGGTACGTCATGAGCCAGGAGCCGGTCTACGCGTCGTCGGTGAAGATCATGATCGGCCTGCCGCAGTCCCCGACGCTCGAGCTCGCCAACCTGGTGAGCGGGCTGCCGGTGACCACCGAGCGGATCCAGAACGAGATCCAGATCCTGCAGTCGCGCGCGCTCGCCCGCGACGTGGTGCTGGCGACCGGGCTCGACAACCACCCCGACTACAACCCCGCGATCCGGCGCCCCGGCGAGGAACCCTCCTGGCTGGACCAGCTGAGGGACCGGCTGCCGACCGGCGAGGAGCTGGTCGCGCAGCTCGGGCTCGAGCCCTATCTCGGGGCGTGGTTCGGCCGGAGCGAAGGTGGCCAGGCGGCGGCGCACGATCCGCTGACCCGCGTGGTCGACGCCTACCTGTCCGACCTTTCGGTCTGGCCGGAGGGCCGCTCGCACGTGATCAACGTCGAGTTCGAGGCGAAGGACCCGGTGCTGGCCGCGACCATCGCCAACGCCGCGGCCGAGATCTACATCCAGGACCGGCTCGAGGCCAAGCTCGAGGCTGCGCGGCGCGCGGGCGGCTGGCTCGAGCAGCGGATCGAGGGCCTGCGCACGGAGGCCGAGGCCAAGGAGGCCGCGCTCGAGGCGTACCGGTCGAGCGCCGGCCTCGCCGCCGGGGAGGGGGCCGGGCTGGCGTTCGAGCGGATCAGCGAGCTGAACCGCGAGCTCGCGGTCGCCAAGGCGGCCGAGGTCGAGGCGGAAGCGCACTACACCAACGCCCAGGAGACGCTTCGCACCCGAGGCGCCGAGGCCATCCCGGAGGTGCTGAGCTCGCGGACCATCCAGGAGCTCAGGGCGGCCGAAGCGGTCGCCGCGGCGACCCGGTCCGAGCTCGGCCTGCAGCTCGGCGTCCGTCACCCGCGGATGATCGACATCAACGCGCAGCTCCGGAGCATCCGGGGGGAGATCGCGGCCGAGACCCGGAGAATTCTCGACAGCCTGCGCAGCGCGTACGAGGTCGCGCGCACCCGCTCCGAGCGGATCGAGAGCGAGATGGCGAGCCTCAGCGCCGAGGTCACCGACCGGAACGAGGCCGAGGCCGGGCTCCGGGTGCTCGAGCGCGAGGCGGAAGCGGCGCAGGAGGTCTACCGGACCTTCCTCATGCGGGCCAACAGCAGCGGCCAGCAGGAGAGCCTGGAGGCGGCCGAGGGCCGGCTGATCTCGGCCGCGGAGGTCCCGGTCGCTCCGGACGGTCCGCCGCGCCGGCTCCTCGCCGTGCTCGGCTTCGTCTTCGCCTGCTTCGCCGGCCTCGCGGTGACCCTCGGCCGGGAGATGCTCGACCGCCGGTTCCGCACCGCCGATCAGATCCGCGAGCGGCTGAACGTGCCGGTGCTCGGCGTGGTCCCGATGCTCGGCTGCCTGGTCCGGACCCGGATCCCGCCACAGCACCACATCGCGGAAGGGCCGGACGGAGCTTTCGGGGAGGCGATCCGGGCGCTGCGGACCAGCCTCGCCATGATCGGCACGGCGGGCCCCCCACGCTCGGTCCTGATGACCTCGTCCGTCCCCGGCGAGGGCAAGACCACGCTGTCGCTCTCGATCGGCCGGCACAGCGCGCTCTCCGGCATGCGCACGGTGGTGATCGACTGCGACTTCCGCCGGCCGCGGATCCACGACGGCCTGGGCATCGACAACGGGCCGGGCGTGATCGACTACCTGAGCGGCGCGCCCCTCACCGACGTGATCCGGATCGACCAGAGGACCGGCATGCACTTCATCTCGGCCGGGCCGTGGCGGCGGAATGCGCCGGAGCTGCTCCGACATTCCCGGATGGGCGAGCTGATCAGCATGCTGCAGAGCCGCTACGACCTGGTCCTGATCGACTCGCCGCCGCTGCTGCCGGTTTCCGACGCCGCGGTGATCGCCGGGCTGGCGGAGGCGGCGCTCCTGGTGGTGGGCTGGCAGAACGCCCGGCCGGAGCTCGCCCGGGCGGCCGCGGAGCGGCTCCGCCAGTCGGCCGGCGGCGCCAGGATCGCGGCGGTGTTCAACAACGTCGACGTCCACCAGCTCGCCGGCTACGGCTCCGTCGAGGCCGACGTCTACCGGGGTCGCTACGGCGACTATTACGCGGCAGCCTAGGACCCGGCGATGACCAGCGATGCCACGACGGGGGCGGCGCCGCGCGTCGCCTTCTTCGGCCACGACTGCACCGAGCTCACCCTGATCAAGCGGGCGCGCGCCTTCCGGGCAGCCGGGCTCGAGGTCCGGGGCTTCACCTTCCGGCGCGACAAGCTGAACCGTGCCTATGTGCCGGAGTGGGACGATCTGGATCTCGGCACCACGGTCGACCGGCACTACGGCCGACGCCTCCTGAAGCTGATCCGGGCGCTGCCGCGCATCCTGCGCGCCCGACGCCGGCTGAGGGCGTGCGACCTGATCTACGCCCGCAACATCGACATGGCGGGGCTCGCGCTGGCCGGACGCTGGCTCGCCGGCAGCCGGGCGCCGCTGGTCTACGAGGTCCTCGACGTCCAGCGGGTGTTCACGAGCAGCGGCCCGGCGGGCGCGCTGTTCCGTTTCCTGGAGCGCCGCGTCCTGGCCCGGACGGATCTGCTGGTGGTCAGCTCCGAGGCCTTCGTCCGGCGCTATTTCGAGCCGGTGCAGGGCTTCCGGGGCGCCTGGTTCCTGCTCGAGAACAAGATCTTCGGCCTCGATACGGCCTCGATCGCGGCGCGGCCGAAGCCCGGCCGGCCGGGCGCGCCGCCATGTCCGCCCGGCGCTCCCTGGGTGATCGCCTGGCTCGGCAACCTCCGCTGTCCGCGAAGCCCGCATCTGCTGCGCGGGCTGGCGCAGGCGCTGGGCGATCGGGTGCAGGTGCACATCCACGGCTTCCCGACCGAGACCGGGCTCGAGCGCTTCATGGAGCTGATCGGCGCGCAGGCCAACCTGATCTACAAGGGCGAGTACCGCAGTCCCGAGGACCTGCCCCCGATCTACCGCGACGCCCACTTCGCGTGGGCGTTCGACTACCTCGATGCCGGCAGCAATTCCGACTGGCTGCTGCCCAACCGCCTCTACGAGGCCGGCTTCTTCGGCGTCCCGGCGCTGGCTGCGGCGGGCACCGAGACCGGTCGCCGCGTCGAGCAGCTGGGCCTCGGCTGGACGGTCGGCGAGCCGGTCGAGGAGACCGTGCCGGCGCTGCTGCGCGGCCTGACCCCCGAGGCGTATCTCGAGCGCCGCCGCCGCCTGCTCCGCCTGCCGCGCTCGACCTTCCTGGACGAGGGCGACACCGCCCGCCTGGTCGGCATCGTGCTCGGCACGGACACCGACCTCGCCAACCCCCTGCTGGCGCCCGGCCTGCTCCGGCCGGCCTCCGGATGGCCCGAAAGCGACGCCGCCAGGCGCCCGATCGTCACCGACGACGCTCGGCGCCCCGCGCCGGCCGCCTCCGCCCGCCGCACCCCCGCGGCGATCCTGGAGCCGGACTGAGCGAGCTTCGGGTCCCCGCCCGGCGCCGGGCTCGCCCGACGCTGCGCGCGCCGTCAGCTTCTGATCCGGGACATTTCGGGATCGTAGGGCGGGCGAAGCTGCAAGGTCGCCGCGATCGGCTCGCCGGCGACCTCGAGGGCGTACTCACCCGCCATCAACCAGTCGCGGCTCACGCCGTCCGGGTTCCGGACGTAGCCGTAGCCGATCGGCTTGCCGATCGTGTGGCCGAAGCCGCCCGAGGTCAGCCAGCCGACCACCATGCCGTCCCGGAGGATCGTCTCGCGCCCGAGCAGGACGACCTCGGAGCGATCGAGGGTGAGCCCCACCAGCCGCTTTCTGACGCCGTGCGCGCGCTGCCGCTCGAGCGCGTCCCGGCCGAGAAAGGGGACGTCGGTTCCGAGCTTGACCGCGAACGCGAGGCCGGCCTCGAGCGGCGTGTGGTCCGGGCCGATGTCCGCGCCCCAGGCGCGGTAGCCCTTTTCGAGGCGGAGGCTCTCGATCGCGCGGTACCCCGCGAGGCGGAGGCCGTGCGGCCGGCCCGCCTCGACCAGGCGCTCGAAGACCGTGAGCGCGTACTCGACCGGCAGGTGGAGCTCGAAGCCGAGCTCGCCGACGTAGGTGATCCTGAGCGCCCGGACCGGCGCGCCAGCGATCCGGATCGTCCGCCAGGTGCCGAACGGCAGCGCTTCGTCCGTGACCTCGTCGTCGGTGGCCGCCCTCAGGATCGCCCGCGCCTTCGGGCCCATCAGCGGCAGGACCGCAAGCGCCGAGGTCACCTCCCGGAGACGCACGTCGGCGCCCTCGGGAAGGCTGCGTCGGATCCAGGCCGCGTCGTGGGTCGCGAAGCCGGTCCCGGTCACGATGTAGAAGAGGTCGTCGGCGAGACGGCTCACGGTGAGGTCGCACTCGATGCCGCCGTGCCGGTTCAGCATCTGGGTGTAGACGACCCGCCCCGGCCGAACCCGGACGTCGTTGGCCGCGATCCAGCCGAGCGCCCGCTCGGCGTCCGGACCTTGGAGCTCGAACTTCGCGAACGAGGACGCATCGAACAGCGCCGCCACCTCCCGGCACGCCCGGTGCTCCTCCGCCACCGCGTCGAACCAGTTCGGTCGGCCGAAGCCGTAGACGTCGCATGGCTCGTCGCGGCCCGGCCGGGCGAACCAGTTGACCCGCTCGAAGCCGAACTTCTCGCCGAAGACCGCGCCCTCCGCCTTCAGCCGGTCGTAGAGCGGCGAGCGGCGGAGCGGGCGGCCACTGGCGTGCTCCTCACCGGGCCAAGCGATGGTGTAGTGCTTGCCGTAGAGCTCGAGGGTGCGCGAGCGCGTCCAGCCATCGTCCGCGTGCGGCGGGCCGAAGCGACCGATGTCGACCGGCCAGAGGTCGTAGGGCGGCTCGCCGCCGGCGATCCAGGCCGCGAGCGCCTTGCCGGCGCCGCCCCCGGCCGCGATCCCGAAGGCGTTGAAGCCGCAGCCGACGTAGAAGCCCTGAAGCTCCGGGGCCTCACCGAGGATGAAGTTGCCGTCCGGCGTGAACGATTCCGGACCGTTGATCAGCTCCTTCATGCCAGCCGTCTCGAGCGCCGGGACGCGCGCGACCGCTTCCGCCATGAACGGCTCGAAATGGTCGACGTCCGGGTCCAGCAGGCTGAACTGGAAGCCGTCGGGGATGCCGGCGCTCGCCCAGGGGATCGGGTTCCGCTCGTAGCCCCCCATCACCAGCCCGCCGACTTCCTCCTTGAAGTAGATCAGCCGGTCGGGATCGCGGAGCGTCGGCAGGTCCGGCGTCACGCCCTCGATCCGCTCGCTCACCATGTACTGGTGCTGGACCGCCTGGAGCGGCACCCGGACGCCGGCGAGCGCGGCGACCGGCTTCGACCAGTAGCCCGCGCAGAGCGCCACCGCCTCGCACCCGATCTCGCCGAGGGCGGTGACGACGCCGGCGACCCGCCCCCGTTCGATCCGGAAGCCGGTGACCGGGCAGTTCTCGGCGATCCGCACCCCCTGCTGGCGGGCGCCCCGGGCGAGCGCCTGGGTGATGTCGGAGGGGTTGGCTTGGCCGTCGGTCGGGAGGAACGCCGCGCCCACGAGGTCGCTCGCCTCCATGAGCGGCCAGAGCTCACCGGCCTCGTCCGGCGTGAGGAGGTGCATCTCGAGGCCGAAGCTCCTGGCCGTGGTCGCCTGGCGCCTGAGCTCGACCATCCGGTCGGGCGTGCAGGCGAGGCGGAGCCCGCCGTTCATCTTCCAGCCCGACGCTTGGCCGGTCTCGGCCTCGAGCCGCGCGTAGAGCTCCACCGAGTGGGTGAGGAGGCGGGTGATGTTGGCGTTGGCCCGCAGCTGGCCGACCAGCCCCGCGGCATGGAAGGTCGAGCCCGAGGTCAGCCTGTGGCGTTCGAGCAGGACGACGTCGGTCCAGCCTTCGTGGGCCAGGTGGTAGGCGACCGAGCAGCCCATGATCCCGCCGCCGATGACGACGCAACGGGCGTGAGCGGGCAGATCGGGCATGATGCGGCTCCGGCGGCCAAACGGGTGGAGAGCCCGGTTCTACCAAAGCCTCTGCACGCCGTACCGGTCGAAGATCGTGTCGTTCGAGATCAGCTGACAGTCCTCGATCAGCGCCTGGGCGATCAGCATCCGATCGAACGGATCCTTGTGGTGCTCGGGCAGCGAGCCGGCACGCTGGCCGTGTAGGATGCTCACGGGCACAGGTACAAAGCCTTCCTGAAGGACGGCGTGCTCGATATCGCCGACGATTGCAGCTGCACCCGGAAGCCTGCCGAGACGATGCTTAGTCGCGATCTCCCAGGCTGACGCTGCGCTGACGAACGTCAGGGTCCTTTCGTGAACGATGGCGGAGCGGGCCCCTTCTGAAAGCGAGACGCTTCCCGACAACCACCAGAGGAAGGCGTGGGTATCAAGCAGGACCCTCACTCTTCCCCGTTCCAGAGCTTCAGCTCTTCCTCGGGCAGCGGCTCGAAGAACTCCGATCCGACCCACACCTTGCCCTTCATCGAACCGAACTGGCGCTTCGGCTTCGGCTGATCGAAGGGCACCAGCTTCACCACCGGCTTGTTCCGGCGGGCGATCACGACCTCCTCGCCCGCTTCGACGCGCTCGATCAGCCGCGAGAGGTGGGTCTTCGCCGCATGGATGGTGACGGTGGTCATCGGCTTCCCTCCAATCCTAGCTAGGAAACTTAGTCAGGATGGCCGGTCGATGCAACCCGCTACGTCAGGACGCCAGGACCCGATAGGCGCGCTCGAAGCGCTCGAGGTTCTCGGTCGTGTAGGCGACGTAGTCGAAGTCGACCGCGAGGTGGTGCTCGCTGACCATGCTCCACATCGCTTCCCGGAGCAGCGACGCGCACTTCATCGCCATGTAGCGGCCGCGCAGCTCGTCGTCCGGCGGTCGCTCGAAGTAGAGCTCGAGCAGGCGCTCCTCCTGGTCCGGCGAGAGCTCGTTGTTGGCAGCGAGCCCGCCGAGATCGAACAGCGGGCTGTCGAACCCGCCGTACTCCCAGTCGAGCAGCCAGAGCCGCCGGCCGTCGTCGAGCAGGTTGGCGGCGAGCAGGTCGTTGTGGCCGAACACGATCTCGATCCGGCCAACCGCGCTTTCCAGGGCCTGGGCGGCCGTCATCAGCCGCGGCAGCTCGTCCTTGAGCCGGTGGTCCTCCTCGTCCAGTCGCGCGGCGTAGTCGCGGAGCACCTGGAACACCCAGAAGATCGGCGCGGGTCCCCGATAGTGCTTCGGGATGTCCCGGTGCGTCCGCCGAATGAGGGCGACGATCCGCTCGAGCATCGCCGGGTCGCGGACGTCGTCGGGCGCGAGGGTCCGGCCCTCGATGAAGCGGAAGACCATCGCCCCCGGCTCGGCGTGGACCACCTCCGGCGAGATCCCGGCGGCGTGCGCCGCGCGGGAGGCCGCGAGCTCGAAGCGACGGAGCACGCCATGGACCTCGAAATCCGCGCCGATCCGGACGAAGAAGGACCGCCCGCCGTCCACGACCTTGAAGTTCGCGTTCGAAATGCCGCCGCCGACCGGCTCCGGCTCGACGGGGCCGGTCCAGCAGGCGAGGGAAGCGGCCTTGGCGAGCGCCCCCATGCCGCTTCCTCCCTCTACGTCACCCCGAGCCGGCGCTTCCGCGCCGCGCTCCAGGGCGCGATCAGCCGGTCGGCGATCATGGCGATGCAGGCGACGCACACGCCCGCGACCAGGCCGCGGCCGACGTCCGCCTTGGTCAGCGCGATGTATACCTCCTGGCCGAGATCGCGGGTGCCGACGAGCGCGGTGATCACCAGCATCGAGAGCGCCATCATGATGGTCTGGTTGATGCCGAGCATGATCTCCGGCAGCGCCAGCGGCAGCTGCACCTTGATGAGCAACTGACGCCGGGTGCAGCCGGCGGCCTTCGCCGCCTCGATCAGCGCCGGGTCGATCTGCCGGATGCCGTGGTCGGTGTAGCGGATCGGCGAGACGATCGCATACGCGACGACCGCGAGCATGGCGGCGAAATCT
>DASUSF010000357.1:0-2966 GCA_036375275.1 Geminicoccaceae bacterium
TCCGAGCCGACCAGGAAGTGGCCGCAGCCCGACACCGAGGTGTGCATCTTGGCGCCGCCCATCTCCTCGAGCGTGACCCGCTCGCCGATCACCATCTCGGCCATGCGCGGCGAGCCCAGGTACATCGACGCGTTGCCCTCGCGCATGATCACCACGTCACAGAAGGCTGGTATGTACGCGCCGCCCGCGGCGGACGGGCCGAACAGCACGCAGACCTGCGGGACCCGCCCGGACAGGCGCACCTCGTTGTAGAAGATCCGCCCCGCGCCGCGGCGGCCCGGGCACATCTGCACCTGGTCGGTGATCCGGGCCCCAGCCGAGTCCACCAGGTAGATCATCGGGACGTCGTGCCGCAGCGCCTGCTCCTGGATGCGCAGGATCTTCTCGACCGTCTTCGGCCCCCACGAGCCGGCCTTCACCGTGGGGTCGTTGGCCATCAGCGCCACCCGGCGCCCGCCCACGAGCGCCATGCCGGTCACGACGCCGTCCGCACCGAGCCCCTCCTGGTCCCAGTTGGCGAGCAGCGCCTCCTCGGCGAACGACTCGGGGTCCACGAGCCGCGCGACCCGGTCCCGGACCGGGATCTTGCCCTGGTCGGGCAGCCGCTCGCGGTACTTCTCGGGCCCGCCCGCGAGCGCGCGTTCGAGCGCCTCGTCGAGGCGGCCCGCGGCTTCCGGCGCGTCAGTCTGCCTGTCCGTCAATCGCCCTCGTGCGCATGGTCCAGCGGGACCGGCTGCTCGTGCGAGTAATCGTAGAAGCCGCGCCCGGACTTGCGGCCCAGGTGGCCCGCGGTGACCAGCTTGCGCAGGGTCGGCGGGGGCGCGAAGCGCTGCTCACGGTACTCGTCGAACATGATCTCGCCGACCGAGTGCGAGGTGTCGAGCCCCACGAAGTCGAGCAGCTCGAACGGTCCCATCGGGTGGTTGGCGCCGCCCTTCATCGCGGCGTCGATCTGCTCGATCGAGCCGAAGCCCTCCTCCCATGCCCTGATCCCGTCGAACAGGTAGGGGATCAGCAGCCGGTTGACGATGAACCCGGCCTTGTCCTGCGCGTGCACGACCGTCTTCTTCAGCGACTTGCCCCACTCGAAGCCGGCCTCCAGCGCGCCCGTGCTCGACTGGATCGACTGAATCACCTCCAGCAGCGGCATCACCTGTACGGGGTTGAAGAAGTGCAGGCCGATGAAGTGCTCGGGGCGCCCGGTGACCGCCGCCTGCGCGATCACGGGCAGCGAGGAGGTGTTCGTCGCGAACAGGGCCTCCTGCTTGACGATCTGGTCCAGCTCCTTCCACATCTCGAGCTTCAGGTCGAGGTCCTCGGTGATCGCCTCGACCACGAGGTCGCAGTCCGCGAACGCGGCATAGTCCAGGGTGAGAGTGATGCGGCCCACGACCTCGTCGGCCGCCGACTGCTCCATGCGGCCCTTCTCGACCGCCCGGGAGAGCTGCTTGTTGATCTTGCCGAGCCCGGAGTCGAGCTTCTCCTCGCTCACCTCGCGGACGACGACGTCGTAGCCCGACTGCGCCGAGACCTGCGCGATCCCGTGCCCCATCAGGCCGCAGCCGACGACGCCAACCTTCTTGATGTCCATGTAGCCTCCCGCGAGACGAGTTGAACTGAACCGAACGGAACCCGGGGGAGCCTAGTCAATGAGCGAATTGGTGAGCATCGAGGACCGCGGCCGGGTCCGCCATCTGATCCTCGACCGGCCCGAGAAGCGCAATGCCTTCAACCGGGACCTGGTGCTCGCGCTGCGCGAGGCGGCCCGGGAGGCCGCGGACGACCACGACATCCATTGCGTGGTCCTGCGCGGCGAGGGCGCGGCGTTCAGCGCCGGGATCGACATCTTCGAGCTGGCGAGCCTGGCCGGGACCGAGAACCTGCGCCCGTTCCGCCGCTTCTGCATCGAGGCGGCGAACCTCCTGGAGGAGATGACGAAGCCGGTCGTGGCGCAGATCCACGGCGCCTGCCTGGGGCTGGGGGCCGAGCTGGCGCTCGCCTGCGACCTGCGGGTGATGGCCGACGACGTGAAGTTCGGCCTGCCCGAGACGAAGCTCGGCCTGATCCCGGACGTGGGCGGCTCGAGCCGGCTGCCGGCCGTGGTCGGGCTCGGCAACGCCAAGGAGCTCCTGATGACCGGCCGCTCGATCGGCGCCGAGGAGTGCCACCGGATCGGCGCCGCGAACCGGATCGCGCCCGCGGCGGACCTCGAGCGCGCGACGCAGGAGCTGGTCGACGAGCTGCTGGCCGCCTCGCCGCTGGCGGTCGGCTACGCGAAGCGGCTTGCCGACGGCGTCGCCAAGCCGACGCTGGCCGCGTCGCTCGAGCAGGAGGTCACCTACCAGCAGATCCTGGTGGCGACCGACGACTTCCGCGAGGCGGGTGCCGCGTACATGGAGAAGCGGCCCGCGAACTTCAGCGGGCGGACGCCGGGCGCGACGAAGCGCGTGCCCGAGGCCGAGACGGCGTAGAGGCACCGCCCAGCAGCGCCACCGCCAGCAGCGGGAACAGCCACGCCAGATAGGTCGGCGACCAGTGGTTGGCGGCCAGCTGCACGCCGATCAGGGCGGCGGCGGCGAGCGCGGCCATGCGGCCCGGATCGGCGGTCAGACCGCGGTCGCGCGACACATGCAGCGCCGCCACCGCGAGCCCGGTGACCACCAGAGCCTGGAACGCGATCTGCGCGGCGGGAAGGTCGATCAGCGCCCACACGGACAGCGGCGACCCGCGCTCGGACTGGAACGACAGGGCCCGGGCCATGTCGGCGAAGCCCGCCGGCCCTCCGAGCGCGAGCACGGCCACGCCCAGCGCCCCGGTCACCCCGGCCGCCGCGAGCAGCGAGCGGCGGCGGCCATGGGCGAGCCACAGCGGCAGCGCAACCAGCGGCGCCAGCTTCACCCAGCCGGCGGCGGTCATCGCCGAGGACGAAGTTGCGAGGACGACCGCGCCCGCGACCAGGGCGGCGG
>DASUSF010000358.1:0-6127 GCA_036375275.1 Geminicoccaceae bacterium
GCGAGCCGCTCGCCGATCTCCTCGACGTAGGCCTGCAGCTCCGGGTCCTGATACGGGCCCCCGAACTGCTGCAGGATCAGCGGGTGCTGCTCGGCGCCGATCGCCGCTTCCTGCTCCGGCGACAGCATCGTGTACTCGCGCTCGCCGGTCGCGGGATTGGTGACCTGCGAGCATGCCTGAACCAGCGCCGGAATCAGGATCGCGATCAGGAGGACGCGCAGACGGCGGATCATGGCAGCACCTCGATCTGCTCCGGATGGGCAAGCTCGATCATCGGCCCGCCGGCGTCGACCACGAAGCCGCGGGCGCGGACCCGACGTCCGGCCAGCTCCTCGACATCGGCAGCCCAACGTCCGACCACATGATCGAGTTCCGGCCGCCGGACCCGGAGGGTGAAGTCCCGCCGCCAGTCACGGCCGAAGTTGAGGTAGACGTGGTGGTCGGTGCCGCCGACGTCGAGCACCCGTCCCTCGACCAGTCCGTAGCGGCCGATCAGGCGGTCCGCGCCGTGCGCGTCGCTCAGGACCAGGGCGCGGTCGGCCCAGAGCCCGACGCGCTCCGCGGCCGCCCGCTTCTCGAGGTCCTGGAGCCCCGGCGGCCGGAGCGGCGCCTCCGGCGACGGCCGGAGCAGGGCGAGGCCGCGCGCGACCAGGAGCGTCTGGAGCGCGCCGTCGCTGCCGCTCACCACCGCCGGCGTCCGGCCGTAGCGGTCCGGGCCGGGGCCGAGCGGCACGAGCCGGACGGTCGCGCCCGGCGGCAGCGCCGCCTCGAGCGTGGCGCGGGCGGCCGCCGCGAACGGCCCGGGGACGTGCAGGCCGGCGAGCCGCACCACCGCGCCGTCCTCCGTCCGCAGCGTCAGCTCGTCGACCACCGCTTCGACCACCGCTTCGACCACCGCTTCGACCACCGTCTCGACCACCGTTTCGACCACGGCCGGGGCGCTGCCGGCGTCGCCCGCGGCCGCCGGCGACGCCGCCAGCAGGAGCAGTCCGAGCACGACCGGGATCCGGCATCCGGGCATCATGTCTCCACGCTGAACACGCAGCCATAGTTGCACATCATGCTTGTTGTTACAACTGCAAGATGCGCGACCACGGCCTCGTGCCCGGCCTCTTCCCCGGCTTTCTGGGGGCTTCCCCCCACCGCCGCCGGCTGCCATGGTCCGCCCTTGGCCGCTGGTCCAGCAGGGAGGGCGCATCGTGCGCGAGGAAGCGGAGGTCGTCGGCCGCTTCGACTACGTGATCGTCGGCGCGGGCACGGCCGGCTGCGCGCTCGCCAACCGTCTCTCGGCCGACCCCGACGTCCGGGTGCTGCTGCTCGAGGCCGGCGGCCGGGACGACTGGATCTGGTTCCACGTCCCGGTCGGCTACCTCTACGCCATGGGCAACCCGCGCGCCGACTGGTGCTTCCGGACCGAGGCCGAGCCGGGGCTCGGCGGCCGGGCGATCAACTACCCGCGCGGCCGGGTGCTCGGCGGCTGCTCGGCGATCAACGGCATGATCTACATGCGCGGCCAGGCGCAGGACTACGACCAGTGGCGCCAGGCCGGCAACCGCGGCTGGGGCTGGGACGACGTCCTGCCCTATTTCCGCCGCTCGGAGGACCACTTCGGCGGCGCCGACGAGGCCCACGGCGCCGGCGGCGAATGGCGGGTCGAGCCGGCGCGGATCCGCTGGAAGATCCTCGACGTCTTCCGGGAGGCGGCGGCCGAGGCCGGCATCCCCAGGATCGACGACTTCAACCGCGGCGACAACGAGGGCTGCGGCTACTTCCAGGTCAACCAGCGGCGCGGCGTCCGCTGGACCACGGCCAAGGCGTTCCTCCGGCCGGCGCGGGGCCGGCCGAACCTCGCGGTCACGACCGGGGCGCAGGCGGTCCGGATCGTGCTCGAGGACGGCCGCGCGTGCGCGCTCGACTTCCGCTGCGGCGGCCGCCTGCAGCGGGCGGAGGCGAGCGCCGAAGTGGTCCTCGCCGCCGGCGCGATCGGCTCGCCACAGCTCCTGATGCTCTCCGGGATCGGCCCGGGCGGGCACCTCCGGGAGCACGGGATCGAGGTCCACAACGCGAGCCCCGGCGTCGGCGGCAACCTCCAGGACCACCTCCAGCTCCGCATGGTCTACAAGGTCGAGAATATCGAGACCCTGAACGAGCGCATGGGCAGCCTCCTCGGCAAGGCGCGCATGGGGCTCGAGTACGCGCTGTTCCGGAAGGGCCCGATGACCATGGCGCCCTCGCAGCTCGGCTGCTTCGCCCGCTCGGCGCCGGAGTACGAGAGCGCGAACCTCGAGTACCACGTCCAGCCGCTCTCGCTCGACCAGTTCGGCGATCCGCTGCACCACTTCCCGGCGTTCACCGCGAGCGTCTGCAACCTCCGCCCGGCGAGCCGGGGCGAGGTGCGGCTCAGGAGCCCGGACCCGCTGGACGCGCCTACGATCCGGCCGAACTACCTCGCCGACCCGCTCGACCTCCAGGTCGCGACCGATGCGATCCGCCTGACCCGCCGGATCGTGCTCGAGACCGCCGCCTTCCGCCCCTACCGCCCCATGGAGTTCAAGCCCGGGCCCGCCTACCGGAGCCAGGCCGAGCTGGAGCAGGCCGCGGCCGCGATCGGCACGACGATCTTCCATCCGGTCGGGACCTGCCGGATGGGCGGCGACCCGGGCGCGGTGGTCGACGACCGGCTCCGGGTCCGGGGCGTCCCGGGACTGCGCGTGGTCGACGCCTCGGTCATGCCGACGATCACGTCGGGCAACACCAATGCCCCGACCCTGATGATCGCGGAGAAGGCCGCCGACCTGATCCGGGACGACCGCCGGGCGGGCCGGGTGGCGGCGTGACGGCGCCGGCCCCGGCGGCTTTGCGCCGGGCTCAGACGGTCGCGCCCATGCCGCCGTCGAGGTTGATCGCGGTGCCGGTGATGAAGGCCGCGCGCTCCGAGACCAGGAAGGCCGCGAGATCGGCGTACTCCTCGGCCTCGCCCACCCGGCCGAGCGGCACCCGCGCCGCGATCTCGGCGTAGAACGCGTCGAGCGGGCGATCGCCGGCGCGCCGCTCCCACTGCGCGCTCTTGATCAGCCCGATGCAGATCGTGTTCACCCGGATCCGGTCGCGGGCGTACTCGTTGGCGAGCGACTTGGTGAGGTTGATGCCGGCGGCGCGGGTCACCGTGGTCGGGAGCGAGCGCGCCGCCGGGGCCTTCGCGCCGACGATCGTGGCGTTGACGATCGCGCCCCCGCCGCGCTCGCGCATGATCGGGATCACCGCGCGGCAGAGGCGGACCGCCGCCATCAGCTTGAGGTCGATGTCGGCCTGCCAGGCCGCGTCGTCGATCTCCTCGAGCCCCCGGGCCGCAGAGGTGCCGGCGTTGTTGATCAGGATGTCGACCCCGCCGAGCGCCCGCACCGCCTCATCGACGAAGCGCCGGCAGCCGTCGGCCCGGCTCACGTCCGCGACCACCGGCAGCACCTCGCCGCCGGTCTCGTCGCGGAGCGCCGCCGCCGTGTCCTCGAGATGGCGCTCGCGGCGGGCGCAGATGGCGACCCGCGCACCCTCCCGCGCGAGGCGCGCCGCGGTGGCGCGGCCGAGGCCGTCGCTGCCCCCGGTGATCAGGGCGATCCGCCCTTCGAGGCCGAGATCGAGCATGACGTTCCACCGTTTCTGCTGCCGCCGGATCCCCGCCCGCGCCGCCACGCCGACCTCATGCGGCGGAGGGGCCGGCGAGCATGCGCCCGCCCGCCGCGGACGGCAACCCGTCGCGGCCGCCCGTCGCCGCCGGTCCGGCGGCACGGGGAGCAGGCCGGGCGAGGGATGGAACAGGGGCCGGCGGGCGACGTTGAGCCAGCGAGTGATGCCAGCGGAGTGTGCTGAGGGAGCCTTTGCGATGACCGACAAGCCGGACCAGCGTGGACCTGCCAGCCAGGAGCAGCCGCCCGAAGCGAGGATGGCCCCGGGGGACGAGGCGCCGCCCGGCACCCCCGGCACCGGCGACGACATCTGCCCGACCTGCGGCGGCAGCGGCAGCGTGAAGGGCGGCACCTGCGACTACTGCCTGGGCAGGGGCCGGATCATCCGCGGGATCAGCGCCGGCGCCTGAGGCGGCGGCACGACCGTCGGCGCGGTCCGGACGGTCGGACCTCGGGTTGTGGAGCGGCGGCTTGCGCGACCCGATCATCCTCTCGCCCGGCAGCGTCAACGTCGACTTCCAGGTGCGGCCCAGCGCGCGCCGGAGGTCGGGCGCGACGACGATCATCGTCTTGCCCTCGGCAGGACACGGAGGCGTGGGCCGGCGCCGCCTGGGTGCGGGTTCTGGCGCCGGGCGCCCGACCCGATGCGAGCCTCCGCCTGACGGGCAGGCTGACGGGCAGGTGGCCCCACGCCGGGACGCCCGACGGTTTTTTTCGGAGCCCGTGCAACCGAGCCGCCCGCCCCGGCGTTCCAACCGGCGGTTCCGATGCCGGCGGCGCGCCTTCTCTGGAGGGATACGGGTGCCGACCTGCGAAACCTGCGGCAACGACTACGACCGCACGTTCGAGGTCAGGATGGGCGGCAGTAGCCACACCTTCGACAGCTTCGAGTGCGCGATCCACGCCCTCGCCCCGACCTGCCCCTCCTCCGGCGTCAGGATCACGGGGCATGGCGTGCAGCAGGGCGAGGACGTGTTCTGCTGCGCCCACTGCGCCCAGAAGGGCGGCGCCCGGCCTCGAGGATCGCGTCTGAACCCGCTCAACTCCTAGGGAGAACCGACATGCAGATCCAGGACGTGATGACCAGGGACGTCGCGCTCATCAGCCCCGACGTGACGCTCCGCGATGCCGCGAAGGCGATGAGCGAGGGCGACTTCGGGCTCCTGCCGATCGGCGAGAACGACCGGCTGCTCGGCACGGTCACCGACCGCGACATCACCGTGCGCGGCGTGGCCAAGGGCAAGGACCCGAACGCCACCAAGGTGCGCGAGGTGATGAGCGAGGGCATCGTCTACTGCTTCGCCGACCAGTCGGCCGAGGAGGCCGCCGACCTGATGGCGGAGCGGCAGGTCCGCCGGCTGCCGGTGCTCGACCGGGACAAGCGTCTGGTCGGGATCGTGGCGCTCGCCGACCTCGCCCGCCAGACCAGCCGGGCGGCGGACGACGCGGTAACCGGGGTCTCGGAGTAGGCATGGCGGGCGGCGGCGGTCGTGGACGCGCGCACGCCCCGCCCGATCCGGAGCCGGTCGACCGGCGGCTTCTGCCCGAACGCCGCCGGCCGTCCGGCTCCTTCTCGTCCGCCCGGGCGGCGCAGCCCGCATGGGCCGGCCATGGACAACTTCAGCCGCACGCTTTATGCGATTGAGCAGCGATGACGATCGAAACAAACAAGGGAGGCATCATCATGTCGCTCGCTCCGATCACCCGGCAGGCGTTGCTCGCGACGACCATGCTGGCGGGTGTCGCGCTGGCCGGGCCCGCTGCGGCCCAGGAATTCACCCTCCGCATCCAGACCCACTACGCCCCGGAGACGCCGTCCGGCAAGCTCGCGGCGCAGTTCGTCGACGATGTCGAGACCATGTCCGGGGGGCGGGTCGACATCGAGATGTTCTTCTCGTCTTCGGTCGTGAAGTCGGTCGAGACGTTCGACGCCGCGGCGACCGGCATCCTCGACGGCGACATGACCGGCGGCGCCTACCAGACCGGCAAGAACCCGGCGTTCCAGTTCGTCGGCGACCCGATGGGGGGCTACGACACGCCCTGGCAGCAGTACGCTTGGTTCTATTATGGCGGCGGCGAGGAGCTCGCCGACTCCCTGTACCACCAGTTCAACATGGAGCTGATCGGCTGGTGGATCTACGGGCAGGAATCGCTGGCCTCCACCGCGCCGCTCGCCGGGCCGGAGGATCTCAAGGACTGGAAGTTCCGCTCGCCGCCGGGGCTCGAGACCGAGATTTTCGACAAGCTCGGCGCGTCGCCGATCGTGATGGACTTCACCGAGGTGTTCACGGCGCTCGAGACGGGCATCATCGACGGCGCAGACGCCTCGAGCCTCCCCGACAACATCGGGCTCGGCCTCCTGGACATCGCCCAGCATGCGACTTATCCGGGGTTTCACTCGATGCCGGCCGATCATCTGGCGATCCGGAAGGACGTCTGGGACG
>DASUSF010000359.1:0-12302 GCA_036375275.1 Geminicoccaceae bacterium
GCGGGCCCCTGCTCCTGATCGGCTGCGGCCGGATGGGCGGGGCCCTGCTCGAAGGCTGGATCGGCAAAGGCCTGGCCGCGGACGAGGCGTTTGTGGTCGAGCCGGACAGCGGCGCGCGGGAGCGGGTGCGCGAGCGGCTCGGCGTCGCGGCGGTGGCCGAGGCGAAGTCGCTGCCGGCCGACCTCGCGCCAGAGGCGGTGGTGGTCGCGGTGAAGCCGCAGATGATGGCGAAGACGCTGCCGGCGTACCGGCCGATCATCGAGCGCGGGGCGGTGGTGCTCTCGATCGCCGCCGGCACCACCATCGCGCGCTTCGAAGCCGCGTTCGGCGAGACGACCGCGGTGGTCCGGGCGATGCCCAACACGCCGGCGGCGATCGGCCGGGGCGTCAGCGCCCTGGTCGCGAACCCACGCACCAGCGAGGCGCAGAAGGACATGTGCCTCGCGCTGATGCAGGCGGTCGGCGACGCCGTCTGGATCGACGACGAGGAGCAGATGCACGCCGTCACCGCCATGTCGGGCGGCGGGCCGGCCTACGTCTTCCTGCTGATCGAGGTGCTCGCGAAGGCCGGGATCGCGAATGGCCTGCCCGAAGCGCTGGCAAGGCGCCTCGCCCGCGCTACTGTCATCGGCAGCGGCGCGCTGGCTGCGGCCGACGACAGTCCGGTCGAGACCCTCCGGCAGAACGTCACCAGCCCGGGCGGCACCACGCAGGCGGCGCTTGCGGTGCTGATGGACGAGGGCTCCGGCATGCAGCCGCTGTTCGTGTCCGCGATCACGGCCGGCACCCGCCGGTCGCGCGAACTGGCGTGAGGGCCGATGGCGGCGAGGAAGGCGGGCGGGGAGAAGGACGGCGGGCCGGACCTGCTCCGGACGGTCTTCGAGGTGATCGCCGAGATCGGCCCGCGCGACGGCGTGGCCCGGCGTGCCGCGGAACGGGCCGGGGTGACGCTCGCCGAGCTGTACCGGCAGTTCCCGACCGAGGCCGCGCTGATCCGCGCGCTCGGCCGCCGGGTCGACGAGCAGATGCTGGAGAGCGACCAGACGGAGCTCGACGCCCTGCCGGCGCGGGACCGCGTGTTCGAGCTGATGATGTGCCGCTTCGAGGCGCTGCAGCCGTTCCGCGCCGGGCTCCGCCGCCTTGCCCGGGCACGGCCCCGGGACCCGCTCCTGCTGCTCGACACCGCCTGCCGGCTGGACCGCTCGCTGAGCTGGCTGCAGACCGCCGCAGATCTGCCGACCCGCGGGCTGCGCGCCCGGTGGTCACGGCGCATGCTCGGGCTGGTCTACCTCCGGACGATGCAGGTATGGTTCGACGACGAGGGGCTGGACATGGCGAAGACCATGGCTCAGCTCGACCGTAACCTGCGCCGTGCCGAGAGCCTCGCGGGCCTCGGCGAGCGGCGCGGGCAAGCTGAACCAGCGGAGCCGGCGGGCCAACCCGCGTGAGGCTCGCGCGACGGCGGGAGACCGACATGGCGACCAAGCCTCATTCGCCCTACGACCTGGTCGACTTCACCAAGCTGGCGGGGGACTTCAAGATCCCCGGCGTCGACTGGCAGGAGCTGATGGCGTCGCAGCAGAAGAACCTGGCGGCGCTGTCGCGGGCCAACCAGGTGCTGCTCGAGGGCGCCCAGGCGGTCATGCAGCGCGAGATGGAGATCCTGCAGAAGGCGATGGCCGAAGTGATGACGGCCTCGCAGGAGATGATGAAGCCCGGCGATCCCTCGGCCAACGCGGCCAAGCGGTTCGAGGTCGCCAAGGCGTCGTTCGAGACCGCGATCAACAACATGCGCGAGCTCGCCGAGCTCGCCAGCAAGTCCAATCGGGAAGCGCTCGAGGTGATCAACCGGCGTGCGCTCGAGAGCTTCGACGAGATCAAGCAGGCGGTCGACAAGACCAAGGGAGGCAAGGCCTGACCAGCCGCACCCCGACGATCGACCTCGAGGACTTCCTCAAGGTCGACATCCGGGTCGGGACCGTGGTGGCGGCGCGCCGCAACGAGGCGGCGCGCAAGCCTGCCTACGTCCTCGACGTGGATCTCGGCCCCGACCTCGGGATCAGGACCAGCTCGGCGCAGATCACCGAGCTCTACGGCATCGACGACCTGATCGGGCGGCAGGTCGCGGCAGTGGTCAACTTTCCGCCCCGGCAGATTGCCAAGATCATGTCCGAGATTCTGGTGCTCGGGTTTCCCGATTCCGAGGGGCGCGTGGTCCTGGTCGGCGCCGACCGGCCGGTCCCGAATGGCGGCCGGTTGGCCTGACCCGTGCGCCGGCTGCTGTGGAAGCTCGCCCTCGTGAAGAGCCAGCTCGTGGTGCTGGAGAGCGAGATCGCGCTGCTCCGCTCGAACCTGATGAGCTTCGAGATGCAGATGTATCTCGAGAAGCTGCGCAAGCGGCCGGGGCGCGCCCCGCTGTGCGAGGAGCTGCCCCGGCGGCCCGGCGCGCCCGAGGCAGGGGCCGGCGTCACGACCTGAGGCCCTCGAGGCGCCTCTGCACCTCGAACAGCTCGGGCAGGTGCGCGTCGCCGAAGCCGAGCGCGGTCGCGATCTCGAAGAACTGCCGCGCGGCGTCGCCCATCACCGGGACCATGCCCTCGGCCGCCTCGAGCTCGGTGAAGTAGCGGATGTCCTTGAGCGCGTTCCTGATCGCGAACGCACCGCCGCCGCCCGGGTCCCCGCCGACCGCCACCGTCGAGATCCGCTGGAAGGCGGTGCTGGCGCCGCCCGAGACCATCACCAGCTCGCGCATCATCTTCGGATCGACGCCGGCCCGGAGCGCCGTCGTGATCGCCTCGACCGCGAGCGCCATGCCGCCCTGGGCGAGAAAGTTGTTGACCAGCTTGAGGGTGTGGGCGCTGCCGAGCGGGCCGGTCGGGAAGATTCGGGCCGCGAAGGTCTCGAACAGCGGACGGAGGCGGTCGATCAGGCCGGCATCGCCGCCGATCAGGAGGTTGAGCGTGCCCTCCCAGGCCTCCTTCGGCGTCAGCGTGACCGGCCCGTCGAGCAGGTGGACGCCCCGCGCCCCGAGCATCTCGCCGAGGCGTCGCGTCGCCGCCGGCCGCCCGGTCGTGTGGTCGACCACGATCAGGCCAGGCCGGGCACCCTCGAGCACGCCGCGCGGGCCGAGCAGCACGCTCTCCACCACGTCCGAGTTCGGCAGGCAGGCGAGCACCACGTCCGAGGCCGCGGCCAGCTCGTCCGCCGTCCGCACCTCCCGCGCGCCGCGGCCGAGCAGGTCGTCGACCGGCTTCCGGTTGCGGTGCGCCGCGACGGTCAGCGGGAAGCCCTTCTCCACCACGTTCCTCGCGATCCCGTGGCCCATCAGCCCGGCGCCGATCATCCCGACCCGCATCGTCATCGCCGCCTCCTCTGCAGCCCGCGAGCCGGCATAGCCGAGCCCGCGGAGCCCGTCTATGCTCCCGCCGGCCAACCAGGGGAGCCATGCCCGATGATCGGAGATCCACCCGTCCTGACGCTCCGCCGCCGGTTCGAGCGGCCGAGCGACGCTCAGATCGCGGCCCTGAACGGGACGCCGACCGGCTTCGTGGTCGATGCGCAGAACGGCCAGGGGGCCCTGCACCACAGCATTAAGCCGCTCTGGCCGGAGGCTCGCTTCGTCGGCTCGGCCGTGACCGCGAAGTGCGGCCCGCGCGACAACATGGCCGTCTACGTGGCCATCCGCATCGCGCGCCCGGGCGACGTCCTCGTCCTCCAGACCAACGCCTACGAGGACGCCGCGGTGATCGGCGACAACGTCGCGGCGATCGCGAAGCAGCACGGCGTGGTCGCCGTCGTGACCGACGGCCTGGTCCGCGACATCGAGGGGCTGCTGGACGTGGGGCTGCCGGTCTTCTGTCGCGGCCTGACCCCGAACAGCCCCTACAAGCACGGCCCGATCGAGGTCGGCACGCCGATCGCGATCGGCGGCATGCCGGTCCGCGCCGGCGATCTCCTCCTCGGCGACCGGGACGGTGTGGTGGTGGTCGAGCGGGAGCGGATCGACCTGGTGATCCGGTCGCTCGACGCGGTCCGCGAGCAGGAGGCGGCGACCCAGAGGAAGATCGCGGCCGGCTTCGAGTTGCCGGGCTGGATCGACGAGCTGATCGAGAGCGAGCGCACCGTCCGCCTCGATTGACGGCCCCGCCCGGGCGCAATCTCTCGACCGCGGACCGGCGGGTGTCCAGGGCGAGCGAGCGGCTCCGACTGCGCCCCACGCCCGCGCCCCTGTCCGCCGCGGCGTGATCGGCGCGCTCCACGCGCCGGCGATGGCCGCAGATGTCGTCGCGTCGACCTGACAGTTTCGCCACGGCGGATGTGGTGTAAGATGCGAGTTGAAAAAGAAGCGCTGCCACGCACCGTCATCGAGGGCCGTCGATGCTCAAGGGGCTCGACCCGCTGCTGACCGCCGACCTTCTGCACGCGCTCCGCTCGATGGGGCACGGCGACGATCTGGTGCTGGCGGATGCCAGTTTTCCCGCGGCGAGCCTCGCCCGGCGGCTGGTGCGCCTCGACGGCGTCGATGGCCCCCGGGCGCTCCGCGCCATCCTCTCGGTGATGCCGCTCGACGATTTTGCGGAGGTGCCCTGCGCGCGGATGGAGGTCGTAGGCGATCCCGATGCGGAGCCCGAGGTCTGCCGCACCTATCAGACGCTACTGGACGAGGCGGAGGCCGGGCGCATGCGCCTTGCGCGGCTCGACCGCTTCGCCTTTTACGAGCGGGCCCGGAGCGCGTTCGTCGTCGTCCAGGCGGGGGAACTTCGGCTCTACGGCAACGTCATTCTCACCATGGGCGTGATCCGTCCGGCATGAAGCTGTCGTTACAGAATCGCGGGCGACCGGCAACGGTCGCGGTCCGGCCCGTTAGGGGTCTCGTTTCAGGCGGTACGAGATGCAGGTGAGCAGGACCCCGGAGGAAGACATCGAGTCGGTCGTGGAGCGGATCGAAGAGGTGGAGGCCCGGCTGCGCGAGGCGCAGAGCGAGATCGAGCGGCTGCGCTCGCGGCTCGCCAAGGCCGAGGAGGCCGCGACCACCGACAGCCTGACCGGGATACCCAACCGTCGGGGTTTCCTCGACCTGCTGGCCGATCTCGCCCGGGAGGCCGACCTCGGCCGTCGCCCGCTCAGCCTGCTGATGGTCGACGTCGACCACTTCAAGGAATTCAACGACCGCTTCGGCCACGACGTCGGCGACCACGTGCTGCGTCTGGTGGCGCACGCCCTGACCGAGATGGCCGGGCCGGACCCGCGCCTGCCCTCGCTCGCCGGCCGCTACGGTGGCGAGGAGTTCGCGGTGGCGCTGCAGGCGACCGGCGACCAGGCGATGGGGCCCGCGGAGCGGCTGCGCGAGGACCTCGCCCGCCGCCACTTCATCATGCGCGGCACCGGCCGGCCCCTCGGGCGCATCACGATCTCGATCGGCGTCGCCGAACGACGGCTGGGCGAGGAGCCGGTGCATGCGCTGCGGCGGGCGGACACCGCGCTGCTGACGGCCAAGCAGAGTGGTCGCAACCGGGTCGAGCGCGCCGCCGTCCGCGACCGCGCGCCGGCCTGAGCCGCACGCCTCAGCTACGCTGCAGCCGCGCCTCGCGCCAGAACACGAACAGGCCGCTGCCGACGATCACCGTGCCGCCGGCGAGGGTCCAGAGGTCGGGGCGGTCGCCGAACACGAACCAGCCGGTGATCAGCGCCCAGACGATCTGGGTGTAGATGAAGGGCGAGAGCAGCGACGCCGGGGCGATGGTCAGCGCCCGGATCAGGATCAGGTGCCCGGCCGCGCCGAGCGCCCCCATCGCGACCATCCAGAGCCACTCGTCGACCCCGAGCGGGGTCCAGTAGAACGGCACGATGAGCGACGTGACCACCGTCCCGACCAGCGCCACGTAGAACAGCATCGCCACCGGGTACTCGCCGGGCTCGGCGCTGAGCTTCCTGGTCAGGATCTGGTAGAGGGCGAAGTTCGCCGCCGTGATCAGGGGCATGAGCAGCGCCCAGTGGACGGCGACCAGCCCCGGCCGGATGACGATCAGGACGCCGGCGAAGCCGACCGCGACCGCGGTCCAGCGGCGCCAGCCGACCCGCTCGGCGAGGAGCGGGACCGACAGCGCGGTGACCAGGAGGGGCGCGATGAAGCTGATCACGTAGGCGTCGGCCAGCGGCACGAAGCTGAACGCCGTGAACATGCACAAGGTCGCGATCGCGAGCAGCAGGCCGCGCCCGAGCTGGATCAGGGGCCGGCGGGTGGCGAGCAGCGAGCGCCGGCCGATGAACGGCAGGAGGGCGGCGGTCAGCAGGAAGTGGAAGATGTAGCGGCCCCACACCACCTGCTGCACCGGCAGGCTCTGGGTCAGAGACTTGCCGATGGTGTCCATGATCACGAACATCAGCACCGCGGTGACCATCAGCGCGATGCCGATGAGCGCGTTGCGTCGCTCGCCGCGGTCGATGGTAGCGGTAGCACCCACCGCCTGAGCCTGGCTGACGGCCATGTCGGTCCTCCGGTAGCACCACACCTAAGGGCACGAGGTCGGCGGGACCACCCCCATCCGGTCAGAGCAGCCGTGCCCCGGCGACGAGGTGGTCAACAGCGCCTCCTTCCGTGCTAGCTTCCCGCCATGACCACGAGCGAACCGTTCCGCATCGGCACCGGCGCCGGCTTCTCCGCCGACCGGCTCGATCCCGCGGTGGATCTGGCCGAGCGCGGCGGCCTCGACTGCCTGGTCTTCGAGTGCATCGGCGAGCGGACGCTCGCGTTCGGCCACCGGGACCGGATCGCCGACCCGGAGGCGGGGTTCAATCCGTGGCTCGCCCGGCGGCTGCGCGCGGTGCTGCCGCCGTGCGCGCGCCGTCGGACCCGGATCGTCACCAACATGGGGGTGGCCAATCCGGCCGGCGCGGCGCATGCCGCGGCCCGGGTCGCCCGAGAACTCGGCCTCGACGGCCTCTCCGTCGCCTGGCTCGAGGGCGACGACGTCGCCGACCAGCTCGGGCCGACGACGCCGTTGCCCGAGATCGGCTCGACCATCGGCGAGGTCGGCCGGCCCATGGTCGGCGCCAACGCCTACCTCGGCGCCGACGCCATCCTGCCCGCGCTGGAGCTGGGCGCGGACGTGGTGATCACCGGCCGGGTCGCCGACCCCTCGCTGTTCCTGGCGCCGCTCCGGCACGCGTTCGGCTGGGCGGAGGACGACTGGGAGCGGCTCGGCCGGGGGACCATGGTCGGGCACCTGCTGGAATGCGCGGCGCAGATCACCGGCGGCTACTTCGCCGATCCGCCCTACAAGGTGGTGCCGGGCCTCGCGCGCGTCGGCTTCCCGTTCGCCGAGGTCGCGGCGGATGGCACGGCCGTCGTGACCAAGCTCGAAGGCACCGGCGGCTGCGTCACCGAGCAGACGGTCAAGGAGCAGATCCTCTACGAGGTCCACGATCCGGCCGCCTACGTCACCCCGGACGTGATCGCCGATTTCTCCGGCGCCACGCTCGAGGACGACGGCCCGGACCGGGTCCGCTTCGGCGGCGGCCGCGGCGCGCCCCGCCCCGACCTCCTCAAGGTCACGGTCGCCTTCGACGGCGGGCTGGTCGCCGAGGCCGGGGTCTCCTACGCCGGTCCCGGCGCGGTCGACCGGGCGAAGCTCGCCGCCGAGGTGGTCGAGGAGCGGATGCGCGGCCTGCACGGGCTGAACGGGCCGCTCAGGATCGACCTGATCGGGGTCCAGGCCCTGCACGGCACCGCGCTCGACTACCCGAGCGAGGCCCGGGACGTGCGGCTCCGCGCCGCGCTCCGCGCCGGCTCGCGTGACGAGGCCGAGCTGCTGCTCTGGGAGGTCGAGGCCCTGCTCTGCTGCGGCCCCGCCGGCGGC
The DNA here is from genome assembly GCA_036375275.1 of Geminicoccaceae bacterium. Taxonomy (GTDB): domain Bacteria; phylum Pseudomonadota; class Alphaproteobacteria; order Geminicoccales; family Geminicoccaceae; genus DASUSF01. Next base: position 7,860 of record DASUSF010000359.1, read on the forward strand.
GGTGGCTACCGCGGCCGGATCACCCCGTCGGTGATCACGCACAACGCCTTCCTGCCGCGCGAGCGGGTCCGCTCCCGGGTCGAGGTGATCCGGGCATGAGCCGGCGGGTCATGCTGCGCGAGGTCGCGCACGCCCGCGCCGGCGACAAGGGCGACCGCTCCAACGTCTCGGTCTGGGTCTACGACCCGGCGGACTACGGCGTAGTGAAGGCGCAGCTCACCGCGGATCGGTTGAAGGCGGCCTTCCCGGACCTGCTCCGCGGCCCGGTGCGGCGCTACGAGGTGCCCGGCCTGCACGGCCTGAACTTCGTCATGGACGACGCGCTCGAGGGCGGGGTCAACACCAGCCTCAACCTGGATTCGCACGGCAAGTCCTGGAGCTTCCTCCTGCTCGGGCTCGAGATCGAGCTGGAGGACTGAGCATGCGGGCGGCGGCCGGCCGCGACGACCCGGCCGGGTCGAGCGGCTATCGGCATCTTCTCCAGGACGGACGCTTCGCGCGCATCTGGCTGATCGGCGGGGTCGCCGGCACGCTCCGCTGGCTCGAGATGCTGGCGGTGGGCGTGTTCACCTTCCAGACCACCGGCTCGCCCGCGATGGTGGCCCTGATGACCTTCATGCGCCTCGGGCCGATGCTGTTCGCGGGCCTGCCGATGGGCGCGCTCGCCGAGCGCCACGACCGCAAGCGGCTGATGGAGATCGGCCTCGCCGTCCTCTGCCTCGCCAACCTCGCGATCGCGCTCCTCGCGCTCGCCGACCGGCTGGCGCTCTGGCATCTGGCGCTCGGCGCGCTCCTGAACGGCATCTTCTTCACGAGCGAGTTCCCGGTCCGCCGGACCATGATCGGCGAGATCGTCGGCACCCCCCGGCTCGCCGCCGCGATGGCGCTGGATTCGATGACCAGCAACGCCACCCGGGCGCTCGGCCCGGTGCTCGGCGGCGTTCTGCTCGAGGCGACCGGGCTCGCCGGGACCTTCGCGCTCGGCGCCTTCGGCTACGGGCTCGCGCTGCTCCTGGTGCGCCCGCTGGCCTACCGCCCGGCCTCGCCGCCCCGCCGGGTCGCGATCCTCGCCGGGATGCGGGAGGGCCTGGGCTTCGCCGCCCGCAGCCGGACGGTGCGCACGACCCTCCTGATCACCGTGATCTTCAACGTGTTCGGCTTCGCCTACATCGCCCTCGTGCCGGTGGTCGGCGAGCGCTGGCTCGGCCTCGGCGCGACCCTGATCGGCGTGCTGATGGCGGCCGAAGGCACCGGCTCGCTGTTCGGGGCGATCCTGGTCGGCTGGCTCGCGCGTCCCGCGCGCTACACCCGGATCTACGTCGGCGGCACGCTCCTGTTCCTCGGCGCGATCGTGGTGTTCGCGCTCAGCCGGGACTTCACCCTGTCGCTGGCGGCGCTGTTCGTCTCCGGCTTCGGCGTCGCCGGCTTCGCGGTCATGCAGAGCACGCTCACCTTCCTGACCGCCCCGCCCCGGCTGCGCTCCCGGCTGATGGGGGTGCTCACGGTCGCGATCGGCACCGGGCCGCTCGGCATGCTGGCGATCGGCTGGATCGCGGAGGTGGCGGACGCGCCCGACGCGATCCTCCTGTTCGCCGGCCTCGGCACGCTCAGTCTCGTGGCGCTGCTGCTCCTGAGCCTCGACTACCTCAGGATCCGCGATCCGGCGGCGCTCGCTCAGGCCGACGGGTCGACGTCGAGCCGGCAGGCGACCCCTTCGAGCGCCGACGACACGGCCGGATAGCGCTCCAGGACGAGCGGGTCGTGGCCCGGCACCACGTGCCGGACGCTGCCGCTCTCGGACAGGCGGAGGCAGGTCCTGTGGCCTTCCAGCATCGCGCCGACGTCGAACACGATCGGGAAGGGATTGCCGGTCTCGAGGTTGAGGTAGAAGTGGGTCGCGTCCGAGGCGACCACGACCCAGCCGCGCCGCGTCCACACCCGGCAGACCTGGAGGCCGTTCGAGTGGCCGCCCACCCGGTGCACCTCGAAGCCCCGGCAGATCTCGGCCGAGCCGTCGTGGAACGCCACCCGGCCGCGGTAGACCGCCCGGACCATGCCGGTGACGTGCTCGACGTCGAACGGCGTCTGCAGCCGGGCGTGGCACATGTGGCGGCCGGTGGCGTACGCCATCTCGGCGTCCTGGAGATGGAAGCGAGCGCGGGGGAAGCTCTCGAAGTCGCCGGCGTGGTCGTAGTGCAGGTGGGTGATGATCACGTCCTCGACGTGGGCTGGATCGACCCCGACCGCGCGCACCGCGTCGCCCGTGCTCCGGATCCGCGGCCGCTCGCGGCGCTCGCCGGTCGCGGCGTCGAAGCCGGTGTCGACGACGAAGGTGCGCTCCGGGGAGCGCGCCACCCAGACGAAGTAGTCGAGCGGCATGGGTCCGTCGTGGATGTCGCCGAAGACCACGCTGTCCCGCGCCGGCCGGTCGTGCCGGGCGTACTTGACCGCGAACAGCTCGAACGGCTCGGGCGCCGACATCACCCACTCCTCTGCGACGAACCTGCGATCCGCCGGAAAACCGGACCTACGACGCCTTGGCCTGCTTCTGCCGCGGCTGTCCGCCGCCCTTGGCCCGGCTTGCGCTCGGTTTCCGCGCGCCCGCGCCGCTCGCCGTCTTCTTCTCCTTCTCGGGTGCGCCGCGGGCGTCCTTCTCCGGTGCGGCGCGGGCGCGGCTCTTTGCCGGCGGCTTCTGCGCCTCGCCGTCGCCGAGCGAGCGCTTGAGCGCGTCCATCAGGTTGATCACCTTGCCGCGCTCCGGCGCCTTGGCGATCACCGGTGCCCGGCCCTTGACCTTGGCCTTGACCAGCTCGATGACCGCCTCGTTGTAGCGGTCGTTGAAGTCCGCCGGGTCGAACGGGCCGCTCTTTTGATCGACCAGCTGGCCGGCGAGATCGAGCATCTCCTTGTCGGGCTCGCTGTCCTCGATGTCCTCGAAGTACGCCTTGCTGTCGCGCACCTCGTTGGCGGCGCGGAGCGTCATCACCATCAGGCCCTTGTCGCGCGGCATGATCGCGATCAGCCGCTCCCGCGCCGAGAGGACGATGCGCGAGAGCGCGACCTTGTTCTTGCGCTTCATCGACTCCTGCAGGACGCGGAAGGTCTCCTCCGCGACCGGCCCGTCCGGCGCCAGGTAGTACGGCGCGTCGAAGTACACCGGATCGAGCGCCGCCGCGTCGACGAACTTCTCGATCGAGATCGTCTTGGTCGATTCGATCTCGATCTTGTCGAAGTCCTCCTGGTCGAGGATGACGTACTGGTCCTTCTCGTACTCGTAGCCCTTGACCAGGTCGCCGCGCTCGACCTTGCCGAGCTCCGGGTCGTGCGGAAACATCTGGATCCGGTTGTGGGTGTCCTTGTGCAGCAGGTTGAACGACACCTTCTCGCTGCGCGAGGTCGCGTTGTACAGTCGTACCGGACAGGACACGAGCGAGAGCTTGAGGTGTCCCTTCCAGGTGCTTCGAGGCGCCATCATCACGCTCCGTCTGCTCTGCTCGGGCGGGCCGCTCAGCCGCCGAGGCCAACCTGCCGCTCGATCTCTTTCGACAACGCCCTGGCGCTGCGATCGATCTCGGCCCACGGATCCTCGAAGCCGCTCGCCTCGATCCGCGCCGCGACCGTAGCGTACGTCAGCTCGGCCGGATCGTCGATCGCCTCGAGTTCGCCCCAGCGCAGCGGGGTCGAAACCGTGAGCCCGGGGCGCGCGCGGGCCGAGTAGGCGGCGACGAACGTCGCGCCGCGGACGTTCCGGAGATAGTCGAGGTAGATCCGGCCGCGGCGGTCGCGCTTGGCCATGCTCGCGGTGAAGCGCCGCGGCGCGGCGCCCGCGATGCGGCTCGCGAAGGCCCTGGCGAAGCGCTCGATCTCGGGCCACCCCTGGCGGCGGGCGAGCGGGACCACGAGGTGCAGCCCCTTGCCGCCGGTGGTCTTGAGGAAGACCGGGAGACCGAGCTCCTCCAGCGCCTCGCGCACCTCGGACGCGGCCTCCACGGTCGCCCGCCACGGCAGGCCCTCGTCGGGATCGAGGTCGAAGACCAGCCGGTCGGGACGCTCCGGCTTGTCGACCCGGCAGCCCCAGACGTGCAGCTCCACCGCGCCGAACTGCGGCAGCGCCAGGTAGCCCTTCGGGTCCTCGACGTAGAGGTAGTCCCCCCGCTTCGGGCTCTCCTTCTCCCGGAGCGCCTTGACCTTGACCGTGTCGGGCATGCCGGGCATCGCGTGGCGCTGGAAAAAGCAGCTCTCGAGCCGGCCGTCCGGGCAGCGGACCAGCGACACCGGGCGCCGCGCCAGCTCCGGCAGCAGCCAGTCGCCGACCCGGGCGTAGTAGAGGGCAAGCTCCAGCTTGGTCGGGCCGTCGGCCCTGAACATCCGCCGGTCGGGGTTGGTGACCCACACGTTCGCGAGGTCGACGTCCCGGATCAGGCGCTTGCGTGGCTTCGGGGG
>DASUSF010000360.1:0-15664 GCA_036375275.1 Geminicoccaceae bacterium
GTCCGGGCGATGGACGCCGCCCGGAGCTGTCGGAGCCTCAGGTCGCCTCGGGCGCGGGCGCGCGGTGCCGGAGCCACGTCCGCGCGTGCTCGATGTCGGCGAGGCCGAACACGCGCACCTCCGCTGGCGCGAGCCGCCCCGCCACCGCTGCGAGCGGCCGGATCCAGCCGACGTCGGTCACGACCGCGACCCGGCTGAAGGCGTTGAAGTGGCGGAGGCTGAACTTCAGGTCCGCCCAGAGCGCTTCCTGTGCGCGAGATCGCGTCCGAGGAGCCCGAGGCGCAGTCGGGGCCGGCGATCAGCCGGTCGGGGTCGATGTGGTGGAGGGCGGCGCGCAGCCGGTCCCTGATCTCGTCGACCTCCCCGACGCGGCTCCTAGAGCAATTTCCGATGAGACAGACCCGCATCGAATCGCGACGTCCTTCCGCTCATCGGAAGCAAATTGCTCTATTTCAATGGATCAGAGCGGATTCACCCGCTCGGAACCGCATGCACCCGGTTCCGTCATATGGGGATCCGCTCTAGCGATCGCGATCACCCCGAGGATCAGGGTGGAGCGCCGGAACCGCTCGAGCAGGGCGAGGTCGTTCGGCCGGTGCGCGTCCTCGATCGAGATCACGTCGATGCTGGTTTCGTCGAGGGCTTCGGCGAGCTCGCCGTAGGCCTCGCGCGGCGCCTTCGGATAGTCCTCGTCCGGGTCGAGCCGGTCGGGATAGCCGCAGCAGACGTGCACCACGCGGCGGACCTCGCGCGGCACCCGGTGGAAGGCTCGCTCCAGGTGATCGAGGCCGAAGGCGAGGGCCTCGGCGCTCCGCCGGGCGAGCAGCGGCTCGTCGATCTAGATCCAGGCGCAGCCGGCATCGGCCAGCCGCCGGATCTCGACGTTGAGCGCGTCGGCGAGATCGCCGCCGCGGCGGCGGGCGTCCTCCTCGTAGAAGGCGTCGACCACGCTGTCGCCGATGACCATCGGCCCCGGAAGCGTCATCTTGACCGGCTTCCGGGTCGCGGACTGCGCCACCTCCCAGTCGCGCACCAGGAACGGCTCGGGGTCGGCCTCGATGCGGGGGGCGACGGTCGGCAGCTGCGCGGTGGAATGGCCCCGCATTTGCTTTTCGCTCAGGGTGCGGAAATCGATCCCGCGGAGGTGTCGGCAATGGTAGTGGATGTAGTTCTCGCGCCGGATCTCGCCGTCGGTCGAGATGTCGATGCCGAGCGCGTCCTGCTCCCGCACCACCTCAGGGGTCGCCTCATCGAGGATCGGGGTCAGCCGGTCGCCATACTCCCGCAGCGTCTCCGCATAGCCACGGGTCGGCTCGGCGGTGTCGGTGCCCTCCTCGCGGGCGAACCAGTCCTGGACCGGAACCTGGCCCGGCTTGAGCCACGCGCCGATGGTCGTCGTGAGCAAGGTGTGGGCCGTTTCACAGCGCCCTGCCGCTTATCCCTCAGTCTCCAAGCCCGACACGCATGTCGGACGCTCCGTAGAAGGACGGAACATGAAAGCCCTGATCCTGGTATGCGCAAGCGCCCTCTCGCCGGGGGACTGCACCACGGAGACCGCCGCCGCGGTGATCCAGGGGCCGGACGTCGGGGGGCCGGTGAGCTGCGCCCTGCACGGCCAGGCCTATCTCGCCGAGACCCCGCTCGCCCGCTACCTCGACGGCGGCCACTACCTGCAGATCGTCTGCGAGCCGGCGAACCGGCTCCGGCAGGCGAGGGCGGGCGGCCCGTCACGGGTCACCGTCGCGCAGCGCTGAGTGCCTCATTCGAGCGCGAGCCGGAGAGCCGCGGCGCTCGCAAAGGGGGCGAGCGCCAGGGCAGCGAGCAGCATGGCACCGAGGATCAGGAGCTGCGGCCGCCCCGACAGGCCCATCACCTCGCCTTCCACGGCGCCGACCCCGAAAATCAACACCGGGATGTAGAGCGGCAGGATCAGCAGCGCGAGCAGCGTGCTGCCGCGCCGCGCGCCGACCAGGAGCGCGGCGCCGATCCCGCCGACCAGGGTCAGCACCGGGCTGCCGAGCAGGAGCGCGAGCATCAGCGGCAGGAAGGCCTCCCTCGGCACCTGCATCAGCACGGCCAGGAGCGGCGCCGCGACGGTGAGGACGAGCCCCGTGCTCAGCCAGTGCGCGAAGGCCTTGGCGAGGGTCACGAGCTCCAGCGGCAGCACGCCGAGCGCCAGCAGCTCGAGCGAGCCGTCGTCGGCGTCGGCCTGGTAGAGCCGGTCCAGGCTCAGCATGACCGCGAGCAGCGCCAGCACCCAGATCACGCCGATCCCGATCCGCTCCAGCACCTCCGGCGCCGGCCCGACGCCGAGCGGGAACAGCGCAAGCGCGATGACGAAGAACAGGACCGGCTGCAGGCTGTCGCCGCCGCGGCGGACCCCGAGGCGCAGATCGCGAAGCACGATCGCGGCGAAGGCGCGGGTCATGGCCCGAGGTCGAGCAGCAGGGGATCCCGCGCCGCCACGTCGCCGTGGGTGGCGAGCGCGACGAGGCCGCCCTTCGCACGGTGCCCCTCGATCGTCGCCTCGAGCTTCCCCCGGCTCCGCGCATCGAGACCGACCCCCGGCTCATCGAGCAGCCAGAGCGGGCGCGGCGCCGCGAGCAGCCGGGCGAGCGCGAGGCGCCGGCGCTGCCCGGCGGAGAGGAGCCGGACCGGCACCTCGGCGAGCGGCCCGAGATCGAACGTGTCGAGCGCCGGTCCGAGCGCGGCCAGGGCGCCGCCGGTGAGGTCGGCCGCGAAGCTCAGGTTCTCGCGGGCGGTGAGCGCGGTCTTGAGCCCGTGCGCATGCCCGACGTAGTGCACGCGGGCCCGGTGTGCCGGGCGGTCGGCGTCGACCGGCTCGCCGGACCAGCAGAGCTCGCCCCCGGCCGGTGCCAGGAAGCCCGCGAGCAGCCGGAGCAGGCTCGACTTGCCGCTGCCGTTGGGACCGCGCAGCACCAGCGCGTCGCCGGGGTCGAGCGCGAACCCGATGTCCCGGAACACGAGGCGGCCGCCGCGCAGGCAGGCGAGATCGCGGGCTTCGAGGAGCGACGCCACTCAGCCGGGATCGCGCCGGTCGTCGATCACCTTGCCGTCGTTGGCGAGTGAGCCCGCCGCGACGATGGTGGCCTCTCCCTTGAGGCCGGTGACCGCGCGGAGGCTCTCGGCGACCGCCGCCGCGAGACCAGCCGCCGCGCCCTCCGCCTCGCAGTGGAGGACCATGCGGTCGCGCTCGCCGTCGCGGTCGACCACCAGCCGGCCCTTCCGCACTTCCGGGTGCCGGGCCAGCGTCGCCGCCACCTGCCGGGGATGGACGAACATGCCGCGGACCTTGGTCGCCTGGTCCGCCCGCCCGAGCCAGCCCTTCAGCCGGCGGTTGGTGCGCCCGCACGGGCTCGGGCCCGGCAGCACGGCCGAGAGGTCGCCGGTCGCGAAGCGGATCAGCGGGTAGTCGGGATTGAAGCTGGTCACGAGCACTTCGCCGACCTCGCCGTCCGGCACGGGGTCCCCAGTCCCCGGTCGCACCAGTTCGACCAGCACCGCCTCGTCGAGCACCAACCCCTCGCCGGCCTCGGTCTCGTAGGCGATCAGGCCGAGATCCGCCGTGGCGTAGCATTGACGCGCGTCGATGCCGTGCCGCTCGCGAAGCTCGTCCGCCGCGCTGCGGGGGAAGGCTTCACCCGAGACCAGCGCCTTGCGCAGGCTGTCGAGCCGGTGCCCGAGCGCGGCCGCCTGCTCGAGCAGGATCTTGAGGAAGGACGGCGTGCCGGCGTAGGCGACCGGCCGAAGATGCCGGATCGCCTCGATCTGCCGCTCGCTGTTACCGGTGCCGGCCGGGAACACGGGGCAGCCGAGCGCCCGCGCGCCGGTCTCGATCATCGCGCCGGCCGGGGTGAGGTGGTAGGCGAAGGTGTTGTGCACCAGGTCGCCTGCCCGGAAGCCGGCGGCGAACAAGGCACGCGCCATCCGCCAGTAGTCCGGGCGCGCGGCCTCGGGCTCGAAGATCGGCCCCGGCGACATGAACACGCGGGCGAGATCGTGGGTGCCGGTCGCCACCAGGTCGCCGAAGGGCGGCGTCTCGTCCTGCCGGTCAGCGAGCTCGCTCTTGCGCAGCACCGGCAGTCGCGCGAGGCGCTCGCGCGATGTGATCTCGCCCGGCTCGATCGCGTCGAGGTGCCTCGCGACCGCCGGCGCGCGTGCCTTCGCCTGCCGGATCAGCGCCGGCAGCCCGGCGAGCAGGTCGGCCTCGCGCTGCTCGGGGCTCCGGACCTCGAGTTCGTCGAAATGGCGCCGCCCGTCCCGCTCCATGCGGCGCTCAGGCGCGGGGCTCGCCCAGGGCCACGCTGTAGCGCGAGCGCAGGCGGAGCACGTGGTCCTGCAGCCAGATCGGGCGGTCGCGCTCCGCCCACGCGCTCCAGAGGTCGGCGAAGGTCTGGGCCTGGAAGTGGATCCGGCTTTCGCTGGTCTCCTCGATCAAGGCCTGGAGCTCGGCGCGGTGCCGGCGGAAGTCGTCGAAGACGTCGGCGTCGATCGGTTCCCAGTACAGGTAGAGCAGCACGGCCTGGCGGTCGGGGAAGGTCCGGCCGAGGGCGAGCGCGTGCTTGATCAGCGCGCCGAGGTCGACGAGCGCGAAGCTGTCCGGCCGGCTCCTGAGGGTCTGGAGAAGGAGCCGCCAGGCGTCCAGCCCCTGGGTTTCCTCGAGCAGGCGGTCGTAGCTTGGCGCGACCGGCGACTTCCGCCGCCCGAGATACTCCGAGCAGCGCACCGTCACCGCAACCGCGGCGTCCTCGCGCAGCGCCATCAGGTCGAGGTGGGGCGGCGTGCCGCGCAGGCCGGTCGGGCAGCGGACCTCGAACTGCATCTGCTGGAAGCCGGTGTAGCCCGCGAGCGACATCTCGCCCGGCGCCCGGCGCCAGGGCACGAAGGTGTTGATGGCGAGCGCCGCCGCGCAATCCGGCGAGCGCAGCCGCGACCGGTCGAGGGAGAGCGGGAGCTGCTCGTCCTCCACCCCGTCGATCAGCAGATCGACCATGCGCCGGACGCGGAGGTCGGGCACGCGCGGAGAGCGGCGGGTGCGAGCCGCGCGGAGGGCCTCGGCGAGTGCGGCGCCGGTCCGCTGGGCGAGGCTGCCCTGGAAGTTGCCGCCGACCATGGTCCTCCGTTCAGAGCCAGCGCTTGCGGCGCTTGTAGCTCTTGATGTCTCGGAAGCTCTTCCGGCCGCTGGAGCTCAGCCCGAGATAGAACTCCTTGACGTCTTCGTTGTTGCGGAGCGCGGCGCCGTCGCCGTCGAGCACCACGCGACCGTTCTCCAGAATGTAGCCGTAGCTCGCGTAGCGCAACGCCACGTTGGTGTTCTGCTCGGCGAGCAGGAAGGCGACGCCGCCCTCGCGATTGAGCCGGGCCACGATGTCGAAAATCTCCTCGACGAGCTGCGGCGCGAGCCCCATCGAAGGCTCGTCGAGCAGCACCAGCCGTGGCCGCGCCATCAGCGCCCGGCCGATCGCGCACATCTGCTGCTCGCCCCCCGAGGTGTAGCCGGCGAGCGCGCGCCGACGCGCCTTGAGCGGCGGAAAATAGCCGTACACCATCTCGAGATCGCCGGCGATCGCAGAGCGCCCGTCGCGGCGCGTGTACGCGCCGGTGAGCAGGTTCTCCTCGACCGTCAGATGCTCAAAGCAGTGCCTCCCCTCCATTACCTGGACAACACCGCGGCGCACCATCTCATGCGGGCTCAGGGTCGCGACGTTTTGCCCCTCGAGCTGGATCGAGCCCTTGGTGACCTCGCCGCGCTCTGCCCGGAGCAGGTTGGAGATCGCCTTGAGGGTGGTGGTCTTGCCGGCGCCATTGGCGCCGAGCAGGGCGACGATGCCGCCCTCCCGCACGTGCAGGGAGACGCCCTTCAGGACCAGGATGACGTGGTCGTAGACGACCTCGATGTTGTTGACCGCGAGCAGCGCCCCGGCCGCCGCCGGCCCGGGCGCCTCCCGCGCGGCCTCGAGGAGGGCGGCCACCGCCCCGCCCTCAGCTCTCGCAGCTGCGCGGCTCGATGCCGTTCTGGTTGGCGTACTCCATGGCGGAGGCTTCGATCATCGGCCGGACCACGTCCTTCATCGGCTCGATCCAGTCGGAGATGAACTCCCAGGACTCGCCGTTCCACTGCTGGATCCGGACCGGGTGATCGCCCTCGTGGTCGCGGCACGACACCTTGATCGGCGGCATGAACCCCTCGAGGCCGAGCTCGGCCAGGCGCGCCTCGGTGATCTCGAGGTTCTCGAAGCCGTCCCGGATCTGCTCGCCGGTCAGCGGCTGCTCCCCGTGGATCTCCTGGGCCGCGCGGATCGCCTCGGTGAGGATCACGCCCTGGGTCAGGCCGCGGTTGTAGAGGACCTCGCCGACCTCGTCCCGCGCGGCCGCGCCCTGGCCGTTGTCGTAGAGGTGGGTGTAGATGTCCTCGTGGACGCCGAACTGGTCGCCCGGAGCGTGGAACGTGCCGCTCTTGTAGCCCGTGGCGGCGGCGCCGGCCGGCTCGACGTCGGGCTCGGCTCCCGACCACCAGACGCCGATGAACTTCTCCATGGGATAGCCGATCGCGGCCGCCTCCTTGATCGCGGTCGAGTTCATCACCCCCCAGCCCCACATCAGGACCCAGTCCGGGCGGAGCTGGCGGCCGATCTTCAGCCAGGTCGACTTCTGCTCGAGGCCGGGATGAGCGACCGGGAACAGCGAGAGCTCGTAGCCGAGGTCGCCGGCCAGCTTCTCGAGGGTCGGGATCGGCTCCTTGCCGTAGGCGCTGTCGTGATAGACGAGGGCGATCTTCTTGCCCTCGAGGTTCTCCATGCCGCCTTCCTCCTCGCCGATGTACTTGATCATCGCCGTCGCCTGGCTCCAGTAGGTGGCCGGCGGCGTGAAGATGTAGGGGAAGACGGTGCCGTCGGACGCGTCGGTCCGGCCGTAGCCCATCGAGAAGATCGGGATCTTGTCGGCGGTGGCGCGCTCGATGAGCGCGTAGGTGATGCCCGTCGACAGCGGCATGAAGGCCGCGGCCCCGGTGGAGCCGCCGTTCTTGAGCCGCTCGTAGCATTCGACGCCACGGTCGTTGTTGTAGGCGGTGTCGCACTCCTCGAGGTCGAGGCGGACCCCGTTGATCCCGCCGTCACGCTCGTTGACCAGGGCGATGTAGTCGGCGAAGCCGTTGGCGAAGGGGATGCCGTTCGGGGCGTAGGGGCCGGTCCGGTAGACGAGGCTCGGAATGAACTGCTCGCCCTTGTCCTGCCCCAGGACCATCCCCGTCCCGCCGACCAGCACGGCCGCGCCGAGCGCGATGCCCGTCGTCCAGGCCTTCATGCTCCGTCTCCCAAGCTCTTTGTCTTGTTCGTCAAGCCAGGAACGACGTTAGTCACACGGGCGACCGCTGACAAGAACAGGCGCGCGGGACGCCGCGGGTCAGCCGCCGCTGATCGCGGTGATGATGATCACCTCCGTCCCGGGCGGGAGCGGCGTCTCCAGGGTCGTGCGGCGCCCGTCGACGAAGACGTTGATGTGGCGGCGGATGCGGGGCGTCGAATCGCAGAGCCGGTCGCGCATCCCCGGCCAGCGCCGGTCCAGCCCGTCGATCACCTCGCGGACCGTCGCGGCGGACAGCTCGACCCGCCGCTCCGAGCCCGGGAACAGCCGCATGAGGACCGGCGGGAGGGTGACGACGACCGGTCGGGCCGGGGGCGCTTCGGACATCGCGCTTCGTCCCGCCGCGGCGGCCTACGCCTCGACCACGAGGGTCTCGACCGAGTAGATCGGCGGCAGGTGCTGCGCGATGCACCGCCAGCCCTCACCCTCGTCGGCGCTGGCGAACAGCGCGCCCGTGCTGGTGCCGAAGTAGACGCCGGCCGGCTCCAGCCGGTCGGTGGCCATGGCCTGGCGCAGCACCCCGAAGAAGGTGTTCGCCTGGGGCAGGCCCTCGCGCAGCGCCTCCCAGCTCCCGCCGCCGTCCCGGGTCCGCCAGACCGCGGCCTTGCCCTCGGGAACGTAGCGACCGGCCACGTCGCCGTTGAGCGGCAGCAGGTAGAGGGTCTCGGGATCGCGCGGATGGACCGCTGCCGGAAAGCCGAAGGTCGAGGGCAGGCCGGCCTCGATGCTGGCCCATTGCCGCCCGCCGTCGTCGCTCCGATACATGCCGCAGTGGTTCTGCTGGTAGAGCCGGTCCGGCATCCCCGGCGCCATGACCAGGCAATGCACGCACTGGCCGACGTCGGGGTAGTTCTGCCCCTCCGGCATGAAGTCGGCGCGGGTGCCGCGGTTGCGGGGCTCGAAGGTGGCGCCGGCGTCCCCGGTGTGGAACACGCCGGCCGAGGAGATCCCGACCCAGAGCTGGCGCTCGTCCTCGGGGTGGGGGACGAGCGAGTGCAGGATGAGCCCGCCACCGCCCGGCTGCCATGCCGGCCGCGAGGGATGGTCGCGCAGCCCGGCGACGTGCTCCCACGTGCGCCCGCCGTCGTCGCTCCGGAACAGGCCGGCCGGCTCGACGCCGGCATAGAGGCTGCCGTGCGCCGGAGCCAGGGACCAGACGGCCTTCACCGGCTCCTCGCCCGGCTGGTAGGCGAGCCCGGCGCTCGAATGGCTCCAGGTCGCGCCGAGATCCTCCGACGTCCAGACCGCGGCGCCGAACCACGCGTCCCCGCCGCCGCCATAGATCACGCCGGTCGCGGGATCCGCGATCACGTGGTTCATCGGCCACGTCTCGCAGAACGGCCCGCGGAGCGCCCAGGACTCTCGTCCGGCGCCGCTCTCGAAGATGAACGCGCCCTTCTTCGTGCCGAGCAGGATCAGGACCTTCTTGGCCACGTCGTGTCTCCGCGCCCCCTCCGGCCGCCGGCCCGGGGTGCTCCTGGGTCAGTCCATCGTCGACATCGGTTGAACAGCGTGGGCACGCCGCGAATTCGATCCGCCGTGCCACGACCCGGCGGCGCCCTTATGATTAACGAAGCGGTTAAATACGATCGACGACCACGGCCGTCAAGCTCCTTCGAGCCCCCGGCCGTCGTGGCCGGAGCGCTCAGAAAGCGCGGATGTCGCGCCGGGCAATGACCTGGAACCGGCCGGTGAGGAGGATCGCGGACGCGAGCAGGGCCGTGAACAGGCCCCAGAGCAGGCCCGCGACGCCGAGGTCCTGGACGTGGGCGAGCCAGTAGCAGATCGGAATGCCGAGCACCCAGAACGCGACGAACTGGAGGCCCATGGTGACCCAGATGTCGGCGGCGCCGCGGAGCGCGCCGACCATGATGCCCTGGCTCGCGTCGACCACGAGGATCCAGGCGGCGATGCCGAGGCCCGGCACCGCGACCGCGGCGACCGCCGGATCGCTCGTGTAGATCCCGACGATCGGAGGCGCCGCGAACCAGAGCACCGGGGTGAGCGCGAGCATGATCGCGACGCCGATCCCGAGGCCCACCCAGCCCGCGCTGGCGAGGCCGTGGCGGTCGCGCCGGCCGACCGCGTTCCCGACCCTGACCCCGGTCGCGGTCGAGAGCCCGATCGCGAGCATGTAGATCAGGGCCATGACGTTCAGGGTCACCTGGTAGCCGGCGAGCGGGATCTGGCCGAGCCAGCCGGCGAAGGTGGCGGCGGCGAAGAACGCGCCGTGCTCCATCAGGAACGAGATCGCGAGCGGCCAGCCGAGGCGGACCAGCTTCCGCTCCAGGCGCCAGTAGCCGCGCATCGGGGCCAACACGCCGTAGCCGTCGCGCGCCGCCATCAGCAGGACGTAGGCGACGATCGTCGCCAGCATGAACCAGCGGGTGAGCGAGGTCGCGAGGGCGGCGCCGGAAGCGCCCATCTCGAAGAGGCCGAACATCAGCAGCCAGTTCAGGCCGAGGTTCACGAGGTTCGCGACCGCCGTGATCACCATCCCCGGCGTCGAGCGGCCGATCCCCTCGAGGAAGAGGGTGGTCGAGGTGTAGGCGAGCATCGCCGGCATGCCGTAGGCGAACATCCGGAGCGCGTCGCCGCCGCCGCGCGAGATCGCCGGGTCCTGGCCGAGCGCGACCAGGATCGCCTCGCCCGGCAGCATGGCGAGGCCGAACAGGCCGCCGGTCACGAGGCCGTTGATCAGCCCGAGGCGCCAGATGCGCCCGCACTCGTGCGGCCGCCCGGCGCCATCGGTCTGGGCCGTCAGCACCACGACGCCCATCATCAGGCCGATGCCGACCAGCATGAAGGAGAGCGATGGCGCGAGCGAGATGCCGTAGTAGGCGAGCTCCTCGGCGCCGGCCCGGCCGCACATGATGGTGTCGACCGAGGTCATGACCAGCAGGCCGGCGCGCGACGCCATGACCGGCCCCGCGAGCCGGAGCGTGCGCCCGACGTGGTCCCTGAGCGGCAGGCGCTGCGGCTCCGCCGCCGGCGCGGCTGTGGCCACCCGCCCGCTCCTCCGGCTCCCCCCCCCGGCAGCACTTAGCCCGGCGCCGGAGCGCCGGCAAGCCGGGCGGATTCAGCCGATCGGAACCGCCGGGCGCGGTTCCGTCACATCCTGATCCGCTCTAGCGCGGCAGGCGGATCAGGACCCGCAGCCCGCCCATGCTGGAGTCCTTGAGCTCGATGTCGCCGCCGTGGGCGAGGACGATGTCGCGGGCGATGGTGAGGCCGAGCCCGACCCCGCCGGTGCTCGGGTTGCGCGACGGGTCGACCCGGGAGAACGGCCGGAACACCTCCTCGCGGCGGTCCTCCGGGATCCCCGGCCCGTCGTCGTCGACCGCGATCCAGACCTGCTCGCGCTGCATGGTCGCGCGCACGATCACCCGGTCGGCATGGCGGACCGCGTTCTCGATCAGGTTGGTGAGGCAGCGGCGGAACGCGACCGGGCGCAGGCTGAGCTCGACCTCGTCCTCGAGCTCGACGGTGATGGCTGCACGCCCGTGGCGGGCCCGGTCCGCGACCTCCTGGATCAGCGAGCCGAGGTTGGTCGGCTCGATCGCCTCCTGGCCCTCGCCGCGGGCGAAGGCGAGGTAGCCCTCGACCACCTCGGTCATTTCCTGGACGTCGCTCCTGAGCTCGTCCTGGTCGCTCGGGTCGATCCGGCCGTGCCCGAGCATCTCGAGCTGCAGCTTCATCCTGGTCAGGGGCGTGCGGAGGTCGTGCGAGACCGCGGCCAGCATCTCGGTCCGCTGGCTGATGTAGCGCAGGAT
This sequence comes from Geminicoccaceae bacterium, assembly GCA_036375275.1. Lineage (GTDB taxonomy): Bacteria > Pseudomonadota > Alphaproteobacteria > Geminicoccales > Geminicoccaceae > DASUSF01. The sequence continues at coordinate 11,160 of DASUSF010000360.1, forward strand.
GCGCTTCCGCATCAGGTTGAACGCGGCGCCCGCCTGGCGGATCTCGGTCGCGCCCTCGAGCTTGAAGTCGCCGACGTCGCGCCCCTTGCCGAAGTTGTCGGCCGCCCAGGCGAGCCGCCGGATCGGCCGGATCTGCCGGGTCAGAAAGTAGATCGCGATCACCAGGAGGAGCAGGGACAGGCCGATCATCCAGCCCATGAACACGGTCGTCGTGGTGCTCTCGACGCGCTTGCGCTCCGCCAGCACCCGGAGCAGCCCGTCGTCCATCTGGACGTAGATCGCGACCCTGCTGGGCAGGCCGACCGGCCGGGTGTCGATCGCGAAGGCGCGCTCCAGCTCCCGCTCGAAGGTGCGGTAGAGCGTCTGGTCGAGCCGGCTGTCCGGCAGGATCCCGCTCAGGAGCACCGCGTCCGCGAGCCGCCCGCCGGGCTCGAGCGAGAGGGCGAAGCCCAGATGGCTGCGGGCGAGATCGAGAGCGGCGGTCCGCTCCTCGGGCGTCTCGGCGCGCTCCAGCAGCTCCACCAGCAGCCCGACCTCGCCGGCGAGGCCGTTGGCGAGCCAGCGGGTGATCGTGTCCCAGTGCCGTTCGTAGAAGATGTAGGCGAGGACCGCCTGGAGGATCAGGATCGGCAGCAGCACGATCAGCAGCGAGCGGCCGAACAGGGTGCGCGGCATGATCCGCCTGAGCCACGGCTCCCGCGGCCATGGCAGCGCGAGGCGGAAGGGGAGCTTAGCCGCCGGTCCGGAGAACATAGCCTTCGCCGCGCCGGGTCAGGAGGTAGCGGGGCTGCTTCGGGTCGGCCTCGATCTTGCGCCTGAGGCGCGCGATCTGGACGTCGACGGCGCGGTCCGAGGTCGCCATGCGGCCGAGCTCGCCGAGCCGCTGCCGGCTGAGCGGCAGCCCCGGCTCCCGCGCCAGCGCGCCGAGCAGCAGGAGTTCGGTTTCGGTAAGGTGGACGAGCTCATCGTCGCGCCGGAGCTGCTGCCGCGCCGGCTCGAAGACGAACGGTCCGAAGCGCACCGGCCCCGGCTCCACCGCGGCCGGGCTCACCCGGCGGAGGATGGTCCCGATCCGGAGCAGGAGCTCGCGCGGGTCGAACGGCTTGACCAGGTAGTCGTCCGCACCGGCGGCGAGCCCGCTGACCCGGTCCTCGGTCTCGCCCCGCGCCGTGAGCAGCAGGATCGGCAGCGTCGCGTCCTGGCGCAGCTCGCCGGTCAGGCTGACCCCGTCCTGCCCCGGCATCATGACGTCGAGGATCATGAGGTCGACCGCGAAGCTCTTCAGTGCCTGCTTGGCCTCGAGCGCGTCCGCCGCCGTGGTGACGTGATAGCCGCGCTCGGTGAGGAAGCGCTGCAGCAGGCGCCGCAGCCGCTGGTCGTCGTCGACCACGAGGACGTGACGGCCTTCGCCGGGCGGAGCCTGGTCCATGGGATCAGGCCCGCCCCGGCAGACGCCGGCGATCGCGCTCGTCGAGCAGGCCGAGCAGGACCTCGTGGTACCCGGCCACCGCCTGCGCCCCGGCGGCGCGGTAGGCCGCCGCGATCCGCCGGCGCAGCCGGACGTTGAGCTGCTCGTCGAGCTCGCGGCCCTGCTCGGTCAGGTGGATCGGGCGCTGACGGCGGTCGCGCCGGTCGGAGCGGCGCTCGATCAGACCCTGCTGCTCGAGCTCCTTGAGCAGCCGCGACAGGCTCTGCTTGGTCAGCTGGACGACGTCCTGGAGCTTCGCCATGGTGATCCCGGGCTGGCGCGAGACGACGTGCAGCAGGCGCTGGTGATTGCGGTTCAGCCCCAGGGTCGCCAGCCGGCGGTCGGGCCCGGCGAGCAGGGCGCGGTAGGCCGCGTCGAGCAGCTCGAGACCCCGTTCGAGCTCGTCGTCGCGCAGGAACAGCGGGTTCGGGGCGCTGCCCGCGATGCGCGGCGAAGGTGTGCTCACGTTGACACTCATGACGCTCAGATGCTAGGCAGACTGCCGCTTTCCACCCTCTTTCGCCTCGAAAGGCAGCGGCCATGTCCCTGGTTCCGTACGACGATCGTGACGGGTTCATCTGGTTCGACGGCGACATGGTGCCCTGGCGCGAGGCCAAGATCCACATTCTCTCCCACGCGCTGCACTACGCGAGCTGCGTGTTCGAGGGCGAGCGGGTCTACGACGGCCGGATCTTCAAGCTGACCGCGCACAGCCAGCGTCTCGCCGACAGCGCCCGGGTGCTGGGCTTCGAGGTGCCCTACGACGTGGCGGCGATCGATCAGGCGTGCAAGCAGGTGGTCGCCGCCAACGGCATCGCCGACGGCTACGTCCGGCCGCTCGCCTGGCGGGGCGCCGAGATGATGGGCGTCTCGGCGCAGAAGTGCCGGATCCACGTCGCGATCGCCGCCTGGCAGTGGCCGGCGTACTTCACGCCGGAAGCCCGGCTCCAGGGCATCCGGATGACCCGTGCGCCCTACCGGCGGCCGGCGCCGGACACGGCGCCGACCCGGAGCAAGGCCGCCGGCCTCTACATGATCTGCACGCTGAGCAAGCACCAGGCGGAGGCGAAGGGGTACGACGACGCGCTCATGCTCGACTACCGCGGCCTGCTCGCCGAGGGCACGGGCGCGAACCTGTTCCTGGCGATGGACGGCCGGCTGCACACGCCGACGCCGGACTGCTTTCTCGACGGCATCACGCGGCGCACCGTGATCGACCTGGCCCGGGCGCGCGGCATCGAGGTGATCGAGCGGCACATCGAGCCCGCGGAGCTCGCGCGCGCCGAGGAAGTGTTCCTCACCGGGACCGCGGTCGAGGTCACGCCGGTGCGCGAGATCGACGAGCATCGCTTCGAGGTCGGCGCCCTGACCCGGCAGCTCATCCAGGACTTCGACGCCCTGACCCGGGAGGTCGCGCGCCAGGCCGGCTGAGGCGCGGGCGGGCTCAGCCAGCGGACCCGAACCCGGCGGGAACCTCGAACACCTGGCCCGGATAGATGAGGTCCGGGTCGCGGATCTGGGTGCGGTTGGCATCGAAGATGTGGACGTAGGTCATGCCGCGGCCGGTCAGCCGGCGCGCGATCCGCCAGAGCGAGTTGCCGGGCTGGACGATCACGTAGTCGACCTCGACGTCGCCGTCGCGGGGCGGCCGGTCGACCCGCGTGAACGGGGTCTCGAGCCGGGCGACGGGGCGGCCGGCGGCGTCGAGCTGGTCGAGACGGAGCGTGTACGTGCCCGGACCCAGCCGGTCCTCGAGGGCGGCCGTCCATGCGCCGCTCCCGGCGGCGACGACCTCGGCCGCCGCCTCGTTGTCGACGTAGATCCGGATCGGCGCCCCAGGGGGCGCCTCGCCGGTCAGCTCGACCCGCCCGCTCCGGTCGTAGTCCAGGACGTTGAGCGCGAGTTCGCCGTTGCTGCCGATCCGACCCGGCGCCTGGAGAATCCGACCCTTGCCCCGCGCCGGCAGAAGCACCGCGAGCGGCTTCGCCGGCGCGACGGCCGGCACGATCTCGGCCGGCTGCGGCGGTGGCGCCTCGGCGACCATCCGTGTCGGCGGCTGGGGCGGCGGGGGTTCGGGCGTGGCGACCCCTGAGGGCGCTGAGGGCGGCTGGCTGTCCCGGATCGCCACCACGACCACGTCCTCGGAGCGCAGCACGGTGCCGTCGTCCTTGAGCGCCGCCAGCGACAGCGTCTGATCACCCGCCGGGATCGGCGTCGCCGGGGTCGAGACCCAGGCGCCGCTCCGATCGGCCTTGACCCGGTCGATCACCTCGTCGCCCGCGCGCACCTCGACCTCGGCGCCGGGGGCGGCCCGCCCGGCGAGCACCGCGCTGCCGGAAGGCTCGACCCGGACGATGTCGAACGCCGGGGCAGCCGGCTCGAGGGTCTGATCGGGCTCGCCCGCGGCGTCGGCGGGCCCGGCCGCCGGCTCGACCTCCTCGAGCGCGACCATCGCCCGGACCGCCTGGCGGATCGACGCCTCGCTCTTCGACCTGAGCTGCCCCGGCGCGCCCTCCGCGGATGCGGGAGCCCGGTCGTCGCGCCCGGCGACGGCCGCCGCACCTGCGCCTTCGGCCGGCGCAGGCGCGGGCGCGGGCGGTTCGGCCGGCTGGTCCCGGGACCAGCCGAACAGGCGGTCGATGGAACGGCGGAGCATCGTGACGCCGAAGTCGCCCCAGCCGGCGCCGGCTTCCTCGGCGTCCTGGGCGCGCGGTCCAGGGGCCGCCGCATCCCGCATCCCGAGTCCGCCCTCCAGCGCCGTGTCCTCGGCGCCCGCCAGCCGATCCGGAAGGACGGCCGGCGGCACATCGCGGGCACCGCTGTCAGCGGGGGCGGAACCGCCGGTAGCCGGGCCCGAGCCACCCTGAGCGGGCGCCCGGCCCGCTTCGCGCGCTTCCGAGGCGATCGCGGGCGGGGACGCCCCGGTCACGGCATCGCGTGCGCTCGCCTGCTCCGCCGGCTGGGTCGCAACGCGGGCGCGCGCCACGGGCTCGTCCAGCCCCGGCGAGCGCGCCTCGGCGCTCGCCGCCTGTTCCGC
>DASUSF010000361.1:0-5809 GCA_036375275.1 Geminicoccaceae bacterium
GACAACAACTCCTACGAGCAGTGGCTCGCCGACGGCTCCAAGGACGCGACCACCCGCGCCCTCGACACCGCGAAGGCGATGCTCGATTCCTACGAAGCCCCGCCCCTCGACCCGGCGATCGACGAAGCGCTGTCTGCCTTCATCCGCCAGCGCGAAGCCGTCCTCCCGGACGATCTGGAGTGAGGCCCCCTCACCCTCCCCTCTCCCCCGAGGGAGAGGGTCCGACGGCCACCGTGCCGGAGCCGGTGTGCGAGCCTCGGGGACGTCGGCGGCGTCGCGGACGAGCGCTCTCCGGCTCCCTCTCCCCGCCGGGGAGAGGGAAAGGGTGAGGGGGAAACCGGCTATTCGAGGTCGTCGGGCAGGACGGCTTCGCGCTCGCGGATGAAGGCGGCGAGGGCTTCGTCGATCGCCGGGTCGAGCGGCGGGGCCTCGTAGGAGTCGAGCATGCTCTTCGCGGTCTCGAGGGCGCGGGTGGTCGCGTCCTTGGAGCCGTCGGCGAGCCACTGCTCGTAGGAGTTGTTGTCGAGCAGCTCGGGCATGAAGAACGCGCTCTGGAAGTGCGCCTGGGTGTGCGCCGAGCCGAGGTAGTGCCCGCCCGGGCCGACCTCCCGGATCGCCTGGAGCGCCTCGTCGAAGTCGCCGAACTGCGGCCCCTGGCCGAACCTGTAGAACATCTCGATCTGCTCGGCGTCGAGAACGAACTTGGCGAAGCTCGCGGCGAGGCCCGCTTCCATCCAGCCGGCGGCGTGCAGGACGTAGTTGGCGCCGCCGAGCAGGACCGCGTTCATGGTCTGGACGGATTCGTACGCCGCCTGCGCGTCCACGACCTTGGAGCCGCAGAGCATGCCGCTTGATCGGAAGGGGATCCCGTAGCGGCGGGTCAGCTGGCCGACCATCAGGTTCATGAGCGCGAGCTCGGGCGTGCCGAACATCGGCGCGCCGGACTTCATCGAGACGGTCGCGATGAACATGCCGTAGACCGCGGGGCTGCCCCTCCGGCAAAGCTGGCCGTAGGCGATGCCCGCGAGCGCTTCGGCGTTGAGCTGGGCCACCGCCGCGACCGGGCTCGCGGGCGTATTGGCGCCGGCGAGGACGAAGGGCGAGACGATCACCGCCTGGTTGGCCTCTGCGTAGGTGCGGAGCGCGCCGAGCATGGTCGCGTCCCAGACCAGCGGCGAGTTGCAGTTGACCAGCGAGATCATCGCCGTCCGGTCGGTGATCCCGTCGCCGAACAGGATCTTCAGCATCTCGACGGCATCGGCCGCCCGCTCCGGCGCGGTCACGGGCCCCATGAAGGGCTTGTCGCCATGGCGGATCGCGCTCGCCGTGATGTGCAGGTGGCGCTTCGCGACCGGGACGTCGACCGGCTCCACCGTGACCGCGCCGATGTTGTGCAGCGCCGGCGCCATCTGGGCGAGCTTGTGGAAGGCCTGGAGGTCGGCGAGCGTGCCGTAGCGGCGCTCGTTCTCGAAGCCGTAGACGAACGGCGAGCCGTAGGTCGGGGCGAAGGCGACGCTGTCGTCGCCGATCAGGGTCGCGCGCTCCGGGTTCCGGGCTTCCAGGGTGAAGCGCTCCGGGACCGTCTTCAGGATCTCCATGAGCAGAGCTTCCGGGATCCGCACCCGCTCGCCCTCGACCTCCGCGCCGGCCTCCCGCCACGCCCGGAGCGCCTCGTCGTCCCGGAACTCGCAGCCGATCCGCTCCAGGATCTCCATCGAGGCGGCGTGGATCATCTCGAGGCCCTCGGGGTTCAGGACCTCGTAGACCGGGATCACGCGCTTCAGGGTCGGCAGCGCCCGGTAGGTCCGCGTCCCGCGCGCCTCGCGCCGGGCGGACCGTCCGCCGCGCCTGCCCTCACGTGCCGCCTCAGCCATCGCCGACCCCTCCTCCGGGCTGCCGCGGCGCACCCTAGCCGCCGACACCGGCCGCCTCTAGCGCCACGGCGACGCCGAAGCCCGTGCATCCGCCCTCCTCGTGAGGCATCTCGCGGCCCGAAACGTGAGGCGGCTCACAGCCAAGACGCCGCCATTGATCGAGACTCGATCGGACGCAGCCTCGAGTTATGACCGCCGGGACGACCGGTGGCCATGGGGTGCGGATGGTCCGCCGTCAGGGGCGGCTCGGACCGAACGAGAGGATTGCATCATGCGACTCAGGATCAGCCATGGCGGCCATGTGCCGGCCGATGCGCCGGCGATGCCGTTGACGCCGGAAGCGACGCGGGTCGGCGCGGGACTGGCAGAAGCCCGGGTGGAGTTCCGCCGGGCCGCGGCGGCGGCCGCGCCTCCGGGCGCCGCGACGTTCGAGGAAGTGACGTTCAGCACCCCCTTCGAGTACCTGTTCAGCGCGCTCAAGGACGACCCGGCGGCCCATCTTCCGGTCGGCCCGGAGACGGTCGACGGGCTGAAGGCGCTGGGCGCGGCGATGATCGACCAGGCCGAGCCGCCGGCCGGCAACTCGACGGTGCCGCCGGTCTACACGTACTGGGGGCAGTTCATCGACCACGACATCACCGCCAACACCGACCGGACGTCGCTGATCAGCGACATCACCGCCTGCGATCTCCAGCCGGTGCCGCCGGCCGAGGTGGTGAGCAAGCTCAAGAACCTCCGCCAGCCAGCGCTCAACCTCGACAGCGTCTACGGGTCGGGGCCGATCTGCACCCCGGAGCTCTACGACGGGATCAGGTTCAGGATCGGCCAGAACGCCGACACCGGCGCCGGCGAGGTGCCGCCGCCAGCGGGCGATCTGAACCGCGACCTGCCGCGCCAGGACAAGAAGGCGGTGATCGCCGACATGCGCAACGACGAGAACCTGATCGTCGCGCAGTTCCACCTCGCCTTCCTCCGCTTCCACAACGCCGCCGTCGACTGGATCGTCGCCAACGACCTCGCCCGGGGCGACGATGCGATCTTCGCGATGGCGCGCGACCTCACCCGCTGGCACTACCAGTGGCTGGTGGTCAACGACTACCTGGAGACCGTCACGGTCGCCGGCACCGTCGAGCAGATCCTTCTCGACGGCACGGCCCACTATGCGCCGCGCTTCGGCGATCTCTGGATGCCGCTCGAGTTCTCGGTCGCGGCCTTCCGCTTCGGCCACAGCATGGTCCGCGGCGTGTACGACTTCAACCGCAACTTCGGCAAGGGCGATGCCCCGCTCCTGCCGGCGGCGACCTTCGACCTGATCTTCACCTTCACGGGCAACGGCAAGCCGCCTTTTGCCGACCAGGCCGACGTCCTGCCGGCGAACTGGATCATCGAGTGGGACCGCTTCATCGATCATGGCAGCGCGGACCCGGTCCGCTTCGCGCGCAGGATCGACACCCATCTCGCGCCGCCGCTCGGCCAGATGATCAACGAGGGCGTGGGCGTGAGCCCGGCCGCGCTCAGCGCGCTGCTCAAGCATCTCGCGCAGCGCAACCTGCTCCGCGGCTACCAGCTCAGCATCCCGACCGGGCAGAGCGTCGCGGGCGTGCTCGGTGTCCCGCCGCTGTCGGAGGCCGAGCTCAGGCACAACGCCGACGCCGCCATGAATGCCGCGCTCGACTGCTTCGTCGAGCGCACGCCGCTCTGGTACTACGTCCTCAAGGAAGCCGAGGTCCGGGAGAATGGAAACAGTCTCGGCGACGTCGGCAGCCGGGTCATCGCCGAGACCATCCTCGGCCTGCTCCGCTACGACCCGATGTCCTACCTCAATCGGGGCTGGACGCCGGCGCAGGGCGTCCGGCTCGACGACGGCGGGCCGATCGTGACGATCGGCGACTTCCTCCGCTTCGCCCGCGTGCTTCCGGGCTGAGCCCGGATCGAAACGGCCCGGCCGTCGCCATGGCGGCCGGGAACTTCCAGTGGACGCGTAAGGTAGATATTCCTATACTGCGACGGCCGTCCCATAGCGGAGTCGTCGCATGACCGCGTGCATCGCCTTCCCCGAGCATTCGCCGGAGGACCTCGAGACCTGGTTCCCGGACGTCCGGCCGAAGCCGGAGGAGGGCACGTTCGAACTCGGCCTGGTGCTCGCCGGGGCGGTCTCGGCGGGCGCGTACACCGCGGGCGTGCTCGACTTCCTCTACGAGGCGCTCGACACGTGGTACCTCGCCAGGGCCCGCGGCGAGGCGGACGTCCCGTCGCACGACGTGGTCCTCCGGATGATCACCGGCGCGTCGGCGGGCGGCATGAACGGCGCGATCTCGGCGGCGGCGCTCCGCCACGGCTTCCCCCACCCGCAGGGCCCGGGCAAGCCCGCGGATCGGGGCGACTTCCGGGCCGACAACCCGTTCTGGCGGGTCTGGGTGCGCGAGATCGACATCCGCCCGCTGCTCGACCCGACCGATCTCGCGGCCGGCATCCGCTCGCTGCTCAACTGCACGCGCCTGCTCGAGATCGTCCGGGGCGTGATCGACCGGCCGGGCGCGCCGGTCGAGGATCCGCGGATGCGCGGCTGGATCGCCAACCCGCTGACCGTGCTGCTGACCGTGACCAACCTCCGCGGCGTCCCCTACCAGATCGTCTTCAGCGGCGAGGACCGGCTTCGCCACGAGATGAGCCTGCACCGCGACCACGTCGCGTTCGCGGTCCCGGGTCTCGGCGGCCGGCCGCCGAGCCCGCCGGTGCCCGCGCCGGACCTCGTGGCCCTGCCGGAGCGGGCGAGCTTTCGGGATCCGGTCTGGCGGGAGTTCGGCATGACCGCGCTCGCGACCGGCGCGTTCCCCCTGTTCCTCGAGGCCCGGAAGCTCCGCCGCGTCCCCGACCACTACCTCTACCGGCACCTGACCCGGCACGACGGGCGGGTGATCTACGATTCGCCGGCCTGGCCGGAGGACGGCCCGCCCTCGCCCTACGAGTACCTCTGCGTCGACGGCGGCGCGATGAACAACGAGCCGTTCGAGCTGGCGCGGAGCGCGCTCGCCGGCCTCCATGGCCGCAACCCGCGGGCCGGCGACGCGGCGTGCCGGGCGGTGGTCATGGTCGACCCGTTCTCGGAGCCCGGCGTGCCCGGACCGTGCGGCGACGCGAGCCTGACCACCGTCGCCGGGGCGACCTTCCGGGCGCTGATCAACCAGGCCCGCTTCACCTTCCGCGATCGGGCCCTGATCCAGGACGAGATGGTCTACAGCCGGTACATGGTGGCGCCGCGCCGGAGCGGGATCGTCGGCTCGATGTCGTTGGCCTCGGGCGGGCTCGGCGCGTTCCTCGGCTTCTTCTCGGAAGCCTACCGGCACCACGACTTCATGCTCGGGCGGAGGAACGCCCAGCGCTTCCTGCAGACGCACCTGACGCTGCCGGAGGCCAACCCTCTGTTCAGGAGCTGGTCGGAGGCGGCGCGGCGGCGGCATCGCGATCCCAGGCGCCGCGACCACCTGCAGCTGATCCCGCTCCTCGGCAAGTGCGCCGTCGAGGAGCGGATCCCGGTCTGGCCCGCCGGAGCGTTCCGTCGCGACGACGACCTCACGCGGGCCATTCACACCCGGATCGACGCCGTGCTGAACCGGATCCGGGACGACGCGATCCGCGACAACGTGCCGAGGCCCTTCACCGCCTTCGCCCCGCTGCTGGCGCCGGTGGTCCTCGGCTTGGGGCCGCTGATCGCGCGCCGGAAGCTCAAGGAGAAGGCGGTCGAGAGCATCGACGACGCGGTCCGCGCGATCGACCGGGCGCCCTGAACCGCCCTGGCCGCGGTCGCCGGGCGTCCCATATACGGCGCGCCGGCGCACTGCCGGAGCCGTAACAAAGGAGGTGGCGCCGATGGTCGTCGTGGAACTCGTGGTCGGGCTGCTCCTCCTGTTCGCCGGCGGCGAGTTCCTGGTGCG
>DASUSF010000362.1:0-9581 GCA_036375275.1 Geminicoccaceae bacterium
AGGATCGCGAGCAGGAGGTTGTTGAGCAGGAGCCCGCCTTCCCGGGACACCGGCGCGAACATTCCGCTCGCCTGCATCGATGGCGCGCGCCAGGCGTACAGCGCCAGGGAGCCGCCGACCGCGATCCCGAGCAGGGCGAGGATGAAGACGCCCCGCTCCGGGTCGACGGCGAAGGCGTGGACCGAGGTCAGGACCCCCGAGCGGACCAGGAAGGTGCCGAGCAGCGAGAGCGAGAAGGCGAGGATGGCGAGCAGGATCGTCCAGCTCTTGAGCGCCCCCCGCTTCTCGACCACGATCGCGGAGTGGAGCAGCGCGGTGCCGGCGAGCCACGGCATGAACGACGCGTTCTCGACGGGGTCCCAGAACCACCAGCCGCCCCAGCCGAGCTCGTAGTAGGCCCAGTAGCTGCCGAGCGCGATCCCGAGCGAGAGCGAGGCCCAGGCGGCGAGCGTCCAGGGGCGGACCCAGCGCGCCCAGCTGGCATCCACCCGGCCCTCGATCAGGGCGGCCATGGCGAAGGCGTAGGCCATCGAGAAGCCGACGTAGCCGGCATAGAGCATCGGCGGATGGGCGGCGAGCGCCGGGTCCTGGAGGATCGGGTTGAAGCCGCGCCCGTCGAGCGGAGCCGGGTCGAGGCGGAGGAACGGGTTCGAGGTCAGGAGCATGAAGGCGAGGAAGCCGAGCGCGATCAGGCCCTGCATCGCCAGCACCCGTGCCCGGAACGCGGGCGGCAGATTGCGGCCGAGCAGCGCCACCGCGCAGCCGTAGAGGGCGAGGATCCAGACCCAGAGGACCAGCGAGCCCTCGTGGTTCCCCCAGGACGCGGAGATCTTGTAGATCAGCGGCTTGGCGCTGTGCGAGTTGGCCGCGACGTTGGCGACCGAGAAGTCGGACGCGACGAAGGCCTGGATCAGGGCGAGGAAGGCGAGGGTCAGGAACAGGAACTGGCCGACCGCGGTCGCGCGCGGCAGCGCCATGAGCGCCATGTCGTGACGCGCCGCGCCGACCAGCGGCAGCGTGCCCTGCACCAGGGCGAGCGCGAACGCCATGACCAGCGCGTAGTGCCCCACTTCCGCCCACATCAGCCGTCCCTCCCTCCGCTCGCCGCCTCGCCCGCCGCGGCGCCGCCGTCCTGCCAGTGCCCGGCCCGCTTGAGCGCCTCCGCGACCTCGGGCGGCATGTAGTTCTCGTCGTGCTTGGCCAGCACCTCGCTCGCCCGGAACACGCCGCCGTCGCCGAGAGTCCCCTGCGCGACGATCCCCTGCCCCTCGCGGAACAGATCGGGCAGGAGGCCGCGGTAGGTGATCCTGACCTCGTTCGCCTCGTCGGTCAGGCGGAAGCTCACCGAGCCGTCGGCCGAGCGCCGGACCGAGCCCGGGACCACCAGCCCGCCGAGCCGGAAGCGGCGGTCCGCCTCCACCGCACCGGTCGCGATGTCGCTCGGCGTGGCGAAGAAGGCGACGCTGTCACTGAGCGCGGTCAGGACCAGCCCGGTCGCCCCGCCGAGCAGCCCGAGCGCCACCACGACCAGCAGCAGCCGCTGCTTCTTGCGCAGACGCATCAGGCCTCGCCCGCCGCTTCACCGGCCGGCGCCGCCGCCCGCACCGCGCGCCGGGGCCGCCGGGCCTCGGGCACCGCCGGGCGCGCCACCTCGCGCAGGCGCTGGAACTCGCGCTCCCGGCGCCGCGCCTGGGCGATGCTCTGCAGCAGCAGCCCGAGCAACGCGACGAACGCGAAGCCGAACGCCGCCCAGACGTAGGCGCCGTAGCCGCCCATATCGAAGAACTCGCTCAACCCCACCACCACCTGCCGCTGCGTTCACCGCCCCGTGCCGCGGCCGACGCCATCTTATCCTGCGCTCGCTTAAGGGATTGTAGCGGAAAAGCTCCGCTTATCGAGAGCCCGCGGAACTTCCGCTACGATCGGCCGCTACGATCGGTCGCCATCGGCGGAGCGGGTTGTGGTAGGAAGCCCGCGGACCCTGAGGTGCCCAGGTCGATGAGCAGCGCGCTTCGCCTCGACGGCCCGTTCCAGCGCCCGGATCACCCGGACGATCCGCCGCGCCCGCTCGGCAAGATCATGGCGGCGGCGCGACCGGACGCTCAGTCCGCGCTGCTGCACGACCTCAGGTCCTGGCTGAGCGAGGAGCGGAGCCGGCTCCGGGGCGCGTTCGAGGCCGGGCTGGACCCGGAGCAGGCGATCTACGGCTATGCCCGGACCATCGATGCGCTGATCGGAGCCCTGCTCGATTTCGCCCGCGGGCGGCTCTACCCGCTCGCCAACCCGACCCGGGGCGAGCGTCTCGCGGTCGTCGCGGTCGGCGGCTACGGCCGCGGCGAGCTGGCGCCGTTCTCCGACATCGACCTGCTCTTCCTGCACCCCTACAAGCGGACCCCGCACGGCGAGCAGATGATCGAGTTCCTGCTGTACAAGCTGTGGGACCTCGGACTCAAGGTCGGCCAGGCGACGCGCTCGGTGGACGACTGCATCCGGCTCGCCCGGAGCGACGTCACGATCTGCACGAGCCTGCTCGAGGCCCGGCTGATCTGGGGCGACGAGCCCCTGTTCGACGGCTTCGAGACGCGCTTCGCCCGGGAGGTCCTCCACGGCAGCAGCATCGCCTTCGTCGAGGCCAAGCTCGCCGAGCGCGATGCGCGCCACCAGCGGACCGGCGACAGCCGCTATCTGCTCGAGCCCAACGTCAAGGAGGGCAAGGGCGGGCTTCGGGACCTGCACACGCTGTTCTGGCTCGGCCGCTTCCTCTACCGGATCGACCAGCCGGCGGACCTGATCGGGCACGGCGTGCTGACCCGGGCGACGCTCCGCAAGTTCCTGGTCGCGCGCAAGTTCCTGTGGGCGGTGCGCTGCCATCTGCACTATCTGACCGGGCGCGCCGAGGAGCGCCTGACCTTCGACCTCCAGCCCGAGGTCGCGCGGCGCATGGGCTATCGCGACCGCAAGACCTCGCGCGCGGTCGAGCGCTTCATGAAGCGCTACTATCTGATCGCCAAGGAGGTCGGCTCGCTCACCCGGATCTTCTGCGCCTCGATCGAGGAACGGCACAAGCGGCCACGCCTGACCCTCGCCCGCCTCGGGCTCGGCCGGCGCCGGGTCGACGGCATGCTGATCCAGGGCGGGCGGATCGGGCCCGAGGACGCCAAGCTGTTCGAGCGCGAGCCGATGGCGATGCTCCGGCTGTTCCACCTCGCCCAGGAGCGCGATCTCGACATCCATCCCGAGGCGCTCCGCCTGATCACCCTCAATCTCAAGCGGGTCGATCAGCACCTGCGCGACGATCCCGCCGCCAACGCCTGCTTCCTCGCCCTGCTGACCTCCCGCAAGGCGCCGGACCGGACGCTGCGGAGGATGAACGAGGCCGGCCTGCTCGGCCGCTTCCTGCCGGAGTTCGGCCGGATCGTCGCCCAGATGGAGCACAGCCTCTACCACGTCTACACGGTCGACGAGCACACCATTCAGGCGATCGGCGTGATCCACGAGATCGAGCAGGGCGCGCTCCGGGACGAGCTTCCGCTGGCGACCAAGCTGATGCCGAAGATCCTGTCCCGGACCGAGCTCCTGGTCGCCCTCCTGTTCCACGACCTGGGCAAGGGCCGGGGCGGCGACCACAGCGAGATCGGCGCCGATCTGGTGGCGCAGGCCGGGCCGCGGCTCGGCCTGTCGCCAGAGCAGACGGAGACCGTGGTCTGGCTGGTCCGCCACCACCTGCTGATGAGCCGGGTCGCGTTCAAGCGCGACATCGAGGACCCGAAGACCGTCGCCGATCTGGTCGAGCGGGTGCAGTCGCCGGAGCGCCTCCGCCTGCTCCTGATCATGACCGCGGCCGACATCCGCGCCGTCGGCCCGGGCGTCTGGAACGGCTGGAAGGGGCAGCTGCTGCGCGACCTCTACCACGAGGCCGAGGCGGCCATGGCCGGCGGCGACTGGACCGCACGCGCGGTCCAGCGGGTCGAAGCCAAGCAGCAGGTGCTGACCCGCGAGCTGCCCGGCTGGGCGCCGGCCGCGATCCGGGCCTACCTCGACCGCCACGACCCGCGCTACTGGCTGTCCTTCGACACCGCCGCGCAAAGGTGGCACGCGGATCTGGTGCGCGCCGCGGAGCGGGAGGGCAGGCCGCTCACCATCGAGTTCCGGGTCGACCGGTTCCGGGCGCGGACCGAGATGGTGCTGTTCGCCCCCGACCATTCCGGGCTGTTCATGAAGGTGGTCGGCGCGCTCGCGCTCAGCGGCGTCTCGATCGTCGACGCCCGGATCTTCACCACCACCGACGGCATGGCCCTCGACAGCTTCGGCATCCAGAACGCCGACGACCTCTCCGCGGTCGCCGACGACGGCCGCCTGGGGCGGATCCGCGCCAACGTCGAGCGGGCGCTGATGGGCGAGATCGCCCTCGACCGCGCTCTCGCCGGGCGCCGCTCGCAGCCGCAGCGGGCGCTCGCGATCGAGGTCGAGCGCCGGGTCCTGGTCGACAACAACGCGAGCCGGACCCACACCGTGATCGAGGTCAACGGCCGCGACCGTCCCGGGCTCCTGTTCCGCCTCGCCCGCGCGCTCAAGGATCTCGGCATGGTCATCTCGAGCGCCCACATCAGCACCTACGGCGAGCGGGTGGTCGACGTCTTCTACGTCAAGGACGTGTTCGGCCTGAAGGTCACCCAGCCGACCAAGATCCGGCGCATCCAGCGCGAGCTCGACCGGGCGCTGCGGGAGGACGTGGAGGCTGCGCCGGCGGGCGCGGGCCGGACTGCGGCGCCCGCCTGACGCATGGCCGCCTGACGAATGGTTGAAGGAGCGAGCCGCGCCCAGCCGATGGGCCTCGTCCGCTCGGTCGCGACGGTCGGCTCGATGACCCTGATTTCCCGCGTCCTGGGCTTCGTCCGCGACGTGATGATCGCCGCGATCCTGGGCGCGGGGCCGGTCGCCGACGCTTTCTTCGTCGCCTTCAAGCTGCCGAACCTGCTCCGCCGGCTGTTCGCCGAAGGCGCGTTCAACGCCGGCTTCGTGCCGATGTTCGCGCGCACCCTCGAAGGCGAGGGCCGCAACCGCGCGGCGGAGTTCGCCGAGCAGGCGCAGGCGGTGCTGCTGGCACTCCTGGTCCCGATCGTGGTGCTCGCGATCCCGTTCATGCCGTGGCTGATCCTGGTGCTGGCCCCGGGCTTCGACGCCGACGGCGAGCGCTATCCGCTGGCGGTCGAGCTGGCCCGGATCACCTTCGTCTACATCCTGTTCATCTCGCTGACCGCGCTGACCGGCGGGGTCCTGAACTCGCTCGGCAGGTTTGCCGCCGCCGCCGCGGCGCCGGTCATCCTGAACCTCGCGATGATCGGCGGCCTCGCGCTCAGCGTGCTCTGGCTCGACCTGCCGGCGCACGCGCTCGCCTGGTCGGTCGCGCTCGCGGGCGTCCTGCAATGGCTCTGGCTCCGCCACCAGGTCGGGCGCGAGGGCTTCAGGATGAGGATCCGCCGGCCGCGCCTGACGCCCGAGGTCAGGCGCCTGTTCCTCCTCATCCTGCCCGGGGTGTTCGGCGCCGGGGTGGCGCAGGTCGGCTCGCTCGCCGACACGTTCTTCGCCTCGCTCCTGCCGGCCGGCGCGATCTCGTTCCTGTACTACGCCGACCGGCTGGCGCAGCTGCCGCTCGGCGTGATCGGGGTGGCGGTCGGCACCGCCCTCCTGCCGCTGCTCGCCCGCCAGCTGCGGGCCGGCGAGGTGGATGCGGCGCTGGCCAGCCAGAACCGGGCGATCGAGCTCGCGCTCCTGCTGACGCTCCCCGCCGCGTTCGCCCTCATCGTGCTCGGCGAGCCGATCGTCCACGTGCTGTTCGAGCGTGGCGCGTTCGGCGCGCACGACACGGCCGAGACCGCGCGGACGCTGGCCGCCTATGCCCTCGGCCTGCCGGCCTACGTCCTGGTCAAGGTGCTCGCGCCCGGCTTCTTCGCGCGGGAGGACACGGTGACGCCGGTCAAGATCGCGCTCGCCGCGCTGATCGTGAACGTGGTCCTGATGCTGGTCCTGATCTGGCCTCTGGCCCAGGTCGGGATCGCCCTCGCGACCGCGCTGTCGTCCTGGCTCAACGCCCTTCTCCTGGCCTGGCTGCTGCACCGGGACGGCCTGCTCCGCCCGGACGCGCGGCTCCGGCGGCGGACTGTCCGGATCGGGCTCGCGACGCTGGTCATGATCGCCGTCCTGCTCGGCGGGCTCGCCCTGCTCGCGCCGCTCCCCGCCGCGCTCGCGCTGGCGCTCCTGGTGGCCCTCGGCGCCGGCGCCTTCTTCCTCGCCGCCCAGCTGCTCGACGCCTTCCGGATCGGCGAGGTCCGGACCGCGCTCGGCCGCCGGACCGGTTGAGCGCCGCGCTTGACGCCGACGCCCGGCCTCCGTACCAGCCTTGCGGCAGCATCCGGAGCATCCTTGAGACGGGCGAAAGGCGGGGCATGAAGGGGCGGATCTTCTCGGGCGTGCAGCCGACCGGCAACCTGCACCTCGGCAACTATCTCGGCGCGATCCGGAACTGGGTCCGGCTCCAGGAAGACTACGAGTCGATCTTCTGCATCGTCGACCTGCACGCGATCACGCTGCCGCAGGACCCGGCGGAGCTGCGCCGGGCGACCCGGGAGGTGACGGCGGCGTACATCGCCGCCGGGATCGACCCGGAGCGCTGCACGATCTTCGTCCAGAGCCACGTCTCGGTGCATGCCGAGCTGGCGTGGGTGCTCAACTGCTTCACCCCGCTCGGCTGGCTCAACCGGATGACCCAGTTCAAGGACAAGGCGGGCAGGCACCGCGACCAGGCGGCCGCGGGCCTGTACGTCTACCCGGTGCTGATGGCCGCCGACATCCTCGCCTACCGGGCGACCCACGTGCCGGTCGGCGAGGACCAGAAGCAGCATCTCGAGCTCTGCCGGGACATCGCCGGCGCCTTCAACCGGCGCTATGGGATCGAGTTCTTCCCGCTGCCGGAGCCGGTGATCCAGGGCGAGGCGACCCGGGTGATGAGCCTCAGGGATGGCCGGGCGAAGATGAGCAAGTCGGACCCGAGCGACAACTCGAGGATCAACCTCACCGACGACGCCGACCTGATCGCGCGCAAGATCCGGCGGGCCAAGTCGGACCCCGAGATGGGGCTCCGCTACGATCCCGAGGCTCGCCCGGAGGCGGCCAATCTGCTGACCATCTACGCGTCGCTCGCCGATCTGCCGCGAGCGGCGGTGGAGGCGCGCTTCGAGGAGAGCTCGTTCGCCGACTTCAAGAGCGAGCTCGCCGACCTCGCGGTCGAGAAGCTCGCGCCGATCGCGGACGAGATGCGCCGGCTGTCGGCGGCCCCGGATCACATCGACCAGATCCTGAGGCGCGGCGCGGACAGGGCGGCGGGCATCGCCTCCGAAACGCTGGCGCGGGTCCACGATGTGGTCGGCTTCCTCCCCCGTTGAGCCCCGACCCAGGGCGCGTCGGGAGGCGGAAGCCACCCGGGGACGTCGCGCGCCCGTTGTCGTCGGGGCGGATTCGGCGCACCATCAGGGCGCCTGACCAGCCGGTCTACAAGGAGCAGCGGGCGAATGGGTCTGCAGGTTCGTTTCAATCTGATCCTGACGGCGATCATCCTGCCCGGGCTGATCATCGCCGGCGTCGTGTCCTACACGCTCCTGCAGCGCAACGCGCGCGCGGAGGTGGTCGACATCGCGAACCTGATGATCGCGGCGGCGCAGGCGGTGCGCGGCTACACGATCAACGAGGTCCGGCCGCTGATCGCCGACCAGATGGAGCACAACTTCCTGCCGGAGTCGGTTCCGGCCTATGCCGCCACCGAGGTCATGGGGGCGCTGCCCGACTTCTATCGCGACTTCATGTACAAGGAGGCGACCCTCAACCCTACCAATCCGCGCGACCGGGCGACCGACTGGGAGGCGGACCTGGTGCATGCGTTCCGCAACAACCCCAACCTCGGCACCCTCTCGGGTGAGCGCAGCACGCCGCGGGGCGCCTTCATGTACATCGCGAGCCCGATCAAGATCGGCAACGAGGGCTGCCTCGTCTGCCACAGCACGCCGGCCGCGGCGCCGGCGTCGATGATCGAGCTCTACGGCACCGCCAACGGCTTCGGCTGGCAGCTCGACGAGATCGTCGGCGCGCAGATCGTCTCGGTGCCGATGGCGGTCGCGCAGCAGCGGGCGCAGAGCGTGTTCGTGAGCTTCATGCTGTCGCTGTGCGCGATCTTCCTCATCCTCTACGTGGTCCTGAACCTCGTCCTCTCGCGGCTCATCCTGCGCCCGGTCACCGACCTCGCCTGGGCGGCCGACGAGGTCAGCACCGGCAATTTCGAGATCGAGGAATTCCCCGAGGGGCGGCGCGACGAGATCGGTCATCTCGCCGCCGCCTTCAACCGCATGCGCCGGAGCCTCGAGCAGGCGATGCGCATGATCGAGTGAGGAGCGGCGATGATCGAGCCGACCGGTCGTACCTTCATCTGCAGCGTCACCTTCATCGACATCGTGCGCTACTCCGAAGCCTCGATCGCGCAGCAGATGGCGATGAAGGCGCGGCTCAACCGGGCGATCGCGCAGGCGGTCGACGCGGTCGCCGAGAGCGAGCGGATCATCCTGGATACCGGCGACGGCGCCGCGATCTGCTTCCTCGGCGACCCCGAGGACGCTCTGTTCGCCGCCACGGCGATCAACCGCTCCGCCAGCGACCCCGCCGACGGCCCGCGCCTGCTGATGCGGATCGGGCTCAACCTCGGCCCGATCAAGCTGGTGGTCGACCTGAACGGCCGGACCAACGTGGTCGGCGACGGGATCAACGTGGCGCAGCGGATCATGAGCTTCGCCGACGAGGGCGAGATTCTGGTCTCCCGCTCGTACTACGAGGTCGTGGCCCGGCTCACCGAGGGCAACGAGCGGCTGTTCCAGTACCTCGGCGTGCGTCGCGACAAGCACATCCGCGAGCACCAGCTGTACGCCTTCAGCATGCAGGGCGAAGCGCCGCCGGAGACGGTCGAGGCGTTCCCGGCGCTCGAGCTCGCCGTCGCCCCGGGGGCCGCGCGTTCGCCGACCGCCCCCGATGACGCCGGACCGGCGCCGGCGGGCGCGCCCGCCCTCGCGCCGGACGTCCTTCAGGACGAGGAGCGCCGGCTCGCCCGGCACATCGGTCCGCTCGCCCGGATCATGGTCGGGCGCCTTGCCGCGACCGCGGCCACGGTCGGCGAGCTGCGGCGCGGGCTCGCCGAGCTGATCGCTGATCCCGCCGACCGGAGCGCCTATCTGGCGGCGCCGGGCCTGGACCAGGCCCCGGAGGTCGAGGCCGCGCCTGCGGCGCCGGCCGCCACGCCCCGGAGGGACGACCTGCCGCTCGCGCTGGACGACGACGAACGCGCCGCGATCGAGCATCAGCTCGCCCACGCGATCGGCCCGCTCGCCCGCATCCTGGTCCGGAAGGCGCTCGCCGGCGCGCCGGACCGGGCGGCGCTGTACGAGGCGCTGGCCGGGCACATCCGGAGCGACGCCGACCGCAATGCTTTTCTCGCCGCGGTCCGGCGGCTCGGCTGAGGGGGCGCCGCACCCGCTCGCCGTCTT
>DASUSF010000363.1:0-9793 GCA_036375275.1 Geminicoccaceae bacterium
AGGCGTCGCTCGCCGCGAACCGGCGGCCCTCCCCGGCGACGCCGACATAGGCGGTGGTGCGGCCGAGGACCCAGTGCAGACGATCGAGGTTCTCGGCGGAGCCGGCCGACGCCAGCAGGGTGTGCGGCCCCGGGTCGCCCAGCGGGTACTCGGGCGGCTCCGTCGGCAGAGCCAGCAGAACCTCATGGCCGGATCGCCGCGCCCTCGTCACGTCACGATCGAGATCCGGCGCATAGGGCGAGAACTGCAGGCTGATGCCGGCGGGCAGAGCCAACGCTGCCTCGGTCGCCCGCTCTTGCAGCCCGAGGCCGAGCACGAGGATCGCGACCTTCGGCCGGGAGTCGTCGAAGTCGAAGGGGCTGGCATGGGCGAAGAACGGCCGCTGCCCGTCTGCGGCGACGCGCGGCAATGGGCCGAACGGGCTCGGCTCGACCAGATCGGGATGCACCGCGGGTCGCCGGGCGATGACCGCCGCCCGCATCGCGGCGCCGGCTTCCGCAACCGGATCACCCGGCAGCGACCGCTCGATCCGGGCGTCGGACTCGAACCGGACCGGGCCGGACGACGCCAGCCAAATCGCGGGCAGGGACAGCACGCCCGCGCAGAACACTATCCCCATCCGCGAGGGTCCGCGGCGCACCCCCGAGCCTGCCCTCGGCCAGAAGAGCGCCAGGCTCTTCATGACCCGCCCCTGGACGCTCACGGTGGAAGGCGTGCCCTGCCGACGTCAGCCGCTCGTACGGGCGCCAAACATGGACAGTCCGCGCAGGAGGTCGAGCGCTCGCGCGAGCTGGTAGTCCTCCTCCTCGCCTTCCGGCCCGCCGTCCGCGAGGTCCTCGCCAGTGCTCTGGTCGTTCTCGAGCCGCCCGCGCAGATCGGCCTCGCGGCGGTCCGCTCCGGCCGCCCCGTCGATGACCTCGACGCGCGATTGCAGGACCTCGATGTCCGGCGCGATCCCACGGGCCTGGATCGAGGTGCCGGAGGGCGTGTAGTACCTCGCGGTGGTCAACCGGATCGCGCCATGTCCGGGCAGCGGCATGATCGTCTGCACCGAACCCTTGCCGAACGACTTCGTGCCCATCACGATCGCGCGCCGATGGTCCTGAAGCGCGCCAGCGACGATTTCCGACGCCGAAGCGGAGCCGCCGTTGATCAGAATCACCATCGGCAGCCCTTCGACCACATCTCCCTTGCGGGCATTGAACCGCTGGATGGAGTCGGGGCGCCGGCCGCGGGTCGAGACGATCTCGCCCTGATCGAGGAAATCGTCCGCCACCGCCACCGCCTGCTCGAGCAATCCGCCCGGGTTGTTGCGCAGATCGAGCACCACGCCCTTCAACTGGTCGCCGAACTGGGTCTTGAGCTCGCTCACCGCATCGCGGACGCTGCTGTCGGTCTGTTCGTTGAAGGTCGTGATGCGGAGGTAGCCGATGTCGCCCTCGGCTCGCCAGCGGACCGGCGAGATCGTGATCACGGCGCGCGACATGCTGACGTCGAGCGGCTCCTCGGCGCCGGGGCGTCTGAGGGTGAGGGCGATCAGGGTGTCGACCGGCCCGCGCATGCGCTCGACGGCCTCCGACAGGCTCATGCCGAGCACGGGCTCCTCGTTGATGTGGGTGATCAGGTCGCCGGCCTGGATGCCCGCCCGGTGCGCCGGCGTGTCGTCGATCGGCGAGACCACCTTGACCAGGCCGTTCTCCATCGTGACCTCGATCCCGAGGCCGCCGAACTCGCCCTTCGTCTGGACCTGCATGTCCCGGTACTTCTTGGCGTCGAGGTACCCGGAATGCGGGTCGAGAGCGGTCAACATGCCGTTGATCGCGGTCTCGATCAGCTCTTCGTCGGTGACGTCCTCGACGTACTCCGCCCGGACCCGTTCGAACACGTCCCCGAACAGCTTGAGCTGCCTGAACGTCTCGGACGACCCTGCCGAGGGCTGCCCGGACGGGATCATGTAGGCGGCTGCTGCCACGAAGCCCAGGATCGCGATGCCGGTCGCGCTCTTCCGCATCAACCTCTGACCTTGCTGCTGCTTGCGGCCAGCCAGGGCAGCGCCCCGACCGGCCGTCCGTTGCGTCGAAACTCGACGTGCAATTCGGAAGCGTCCCCGCCACCGCCGCCCATGACGCCGATGATCTCTCCGGCCTCAACCCGGTCGTCGGTCGCGACGTTCAACTTCCCGAAGCCCCAAAGTATCGTATGATATTCGCGCTCGTGCTCAAGGATCAAGAGCAGCCCGTAGCTACCGAAGCTGCCGCCGAACACCACGCGTCCCGCGTCAGGGGCTGCGACCTGCTGACCGGGGTTCGCGGGCATCGTGATCACCGGCCGCTGCTCGACCGCCTGCAGGATCGGGTCGAGCAGGGTGTCGGGCGCAGGCGTGATCGGGCGCGTCGGGCGGCGCACCTGGATCGTGCGGTCGACCGAGGCTGCCGCCGCGCTCCGCCCTGCCTCGATCGCCGCATGATCGCTCAGGGCGGCGATGTGCGCCCGCTCGACCGCGGTCGACGGCTTGGCGGGCGGCGGCGACCACACCACCGCCTCGAGACCGGCCTCGAGCCCTGCGCCGCTCGTCGTGGCACGATCGATGCTCGCCGCCGCGACCAAGGCGCGGCCGGAGGACAGGCCGGCAGGGGCGGTCGACGGCAGCTTCGGGGCGAGCCGGAACTTGCTGATCCAGGCCTCGCGGGCCGGACGATCGGCCAGCGCGAGCAGGTGGGGCGCGCGGCGGACCAGTCCCGGCGTCCGGCCGACCAGAGCGGTCCGCGCCCGCTCCTCGTGCAGCACGCGGCGCGCGGTGATCGCCTCGGCGCGGCTGAGTTCGACGAGATCGTCGGCGATCGCGTCCTGGCGCTTCGCCGCCGAAGCCTTCTGCCGCGCCAGTTGCTGGCGGCGAATCTCGATCCGCTGCTGTGCCGCGAGCATCGAAGGCAGGCTCTCGCGCAGCTCGCGATGGCGCTGCATCAAACGGTCGCTCCGGCGCTCGAGAGCGGCGAGGCCGCCCTCCTGCCGCTGGAGCCGCCGCAGCATGATCGGGCTGACCGCCCGGAGCCGGGCGCGCAGCGCCGGTTCGATCTCCGCGCGGCGGCTCAGGCCGGCGATGCCGGCCAGAGCACGCGCCGAGGCTTCGTAACGCCTCGCCTCCCGCTCGGTCCGTATCAGGATTCTCGGCACCAGCCGGTCCAGCTCGCGCTCGAGGCGCGCCACTTCGGCGCGCGCCGCGCCGACCTCGTCCGCCACCAGCTGCCGCTCCACCACGAGAACGCCGATCCGCTCATCCATGATCTCGATCTGCCGGTCGAGCGCGCGATCGAACGCCGAGCGCCGATCCAGCCGTTCCCGTATCGCCTCCAGTCGCGCCACGTCATCGCCCGCCGTGACCGGCCCGGCGGCGCCCGGAGCCGGGCCAGCCTCTCCCGGCGAGAGCGCGGCCAGCAGCGCGGACGGCAACCCCCACCCCAGGAGCGCGAGCGCAAGGGCCGCCCCGCCGCACCTGGTCCCCCATCTGCCGAGCCCTCGCTTCATGGCGACCGCCGCGTCCGCTCTTGTTGTCGCGTGACCATGCCTGCCCGAACAACGCGCGCCTAGAGCATCCGTGCCACGGCTTCGACCTTTCCGGTCGATCACCGGTCACAGCTGCGCGGATGGGGTGGGCACCCGGCACATGCACGCTAGGCCATCCCTCTGCGGCAGACACCGTAGCAGACGGGAGCCCCGGCGGAAAGCGCGCCGGGTCGTGGCGCCAAGCAATTGCGCTTTCTGCTGAAGGAGTTAGGTGCTTCTCACCGAGTGCGTTAAGTGCTTTCCCTAGGCTACTTGCGCCCGACGGAAAGACGGCGCCGCCAGCGGCTCGCCGGGCGCTCCGCCGAGCGCCCGTGGCGGTCCGCGTGCCGGCGTCGAAGTGTGGCCGCGCTGCCACGCGTGCATGTCCCCGCTCAGGCCGCCCCGCGCGGCCGATCACCCGAGGCTAGGGGATCATGGTTAACGGGCGGTAAACCAAAAGCACCGTTCGCAGCCGTGCGCGGAACCGCCTTCTTGCGGCCCGCGAGAGCCGAGCCTGCCGGATCAGCCCGAGGAGGCGGAGCCTTCCTCGTGGATCGTCTCGCGCGGCGTCCGATAGATGTTGATGCTTTCCTTCGCCGCATCGACATCCATGACCATGAGCAGATCGCCGGTCGCGGCGAGGACTCGGTAGACCGCGAACAGTTCCGTGAACTGGGCGGTGATCAGGTTCGACCGGGCGATGAAGAGCTCGTTCTCCGCGTCGAGGAGGTCGAGCAGGCTGCGCTGCCCGATGTCGAACTGCTGAGCGTAGGCGTCCCGGGTCGAGCGGGTCGCGACCGCCTGCGCCTCGAGCGCGTCGGCCCGGTCCTGGGCGGTCAGAAAGGCGTTGTAGGCGACCCGCGCGTCCTCTTCGGCGGCCCGTTTGGCGCGGCGCAGCACCTCGCGCGCCTCCCTCAGCCGGGCGAACGCCTCGCGCTCGCGGGCGATGTCGCCGCCGCCGCGAAAAAGGTTGTAGCGCAGCACCACCAGGGCCTGGGCGTCGACATCGCTGCCCTCGATGCCGTCGATGTCGCGGTTCGCGCCGGCGCCCATCTCGAGATCGAGACGGGGATAGTAGCCGGACCGGGCGCCCTGGAGCTCTGCTCGGGCGACCTCGATGTCGGCTTCGGCGATGCGCACCGTCGGGTTGCCCACGAACGCGTCCGCGGCGGCCGCCTCGGCCCCGCCCGGGACGGCGGCGACCGGTGGATCCGGCAGCGCCAGGTCCTCCGGTGGGATGCCGACCACCGACCGGTAGATCGCGCGCGCATCGCGAAGGTTGCCGACGGCGGTCGCAAGTGCGCTGTTGGCGGCTGCGACCCTGGCCTCGGTCTGCCGGACGTCGGCGATGGTCCCGCCGCCTTGCCGCTCGAGCTGCCCCACCTGTCCGAGGATCCGCTGATGCTCGATCACGTTCTGCTCGGCAAGCTCCACCAGGGCCTCGTTGCGGAGCACGTTCAGATGTGCCTCGATCGCGTCGAGCGCGATGAACTCGCCCGCTTCCCGGACGCGGTACGCCGCGGAATCGATCCGCGCCAGCTGACGATCGACCTCGCTCCGGGTCGAGAAGCCGTCGAACAGCATCTGGGTCAGCGTGACCTGCGACTCCATGCGTATCAGGGTCTCGCTGTTGTCGTCGCCGGGTCTGGCACGGGTCGCCGGGCTGTTGGTATATTCGGGCCCGATCGCTCCTCTGAGATCCAGGGACGGAAGGTAGAGCGCGCGAGCCTGACGCAGCTCCTGATCGATCGCCTCACGGTCCGCTGCGACCACGCCGACCTCGGGATTGGTCGCCAGCGCGACCTCGACCGTATCCTCGAGGGTCAACGCCCAGGACGGCGCGCTGAGCATCGTCGTGACCAGAAGAAGGCTCGAGACGAGCCGTGCTCCACGTCGAGCCGCTCGTTTGCAGCCGCACTCCATTGGCGTTTCGTCCCGCTTGAACTATACCCGCCGAACTCGCACATACGACGGAAAATGGTCCTGTTTGATAAAACCATGGCGAGAACCCGTCAATGCCTGCCGCCCGGCGGCGGGATCCTGTGCGATGGAGTGTCGGCTATCGAGCGGCAAGATGATCGACCGGAAGGCGGATGCATGGATCTGAGGTGGCCCGGACGTCCGGGTCGGCGCCGGCCGCACGGGACGAAGCCGCACGCCCGGCCGGCGCGCCCGTCGTGAGGGCCGCTAGCGATCCGAAGGCGGAGTTCCGGCTGCGCGGGGTCGAGCCCGGACGTAGGCTGGCGCCCGGCGCCGACGTGAAGGAAGGCGCACGCGAGGGCGGCGCGGCGGGGCAGGAGATCGCGCGGACGCCACATGCACCGGAGGGGCGGCGGGTCGATGGCCCGGCCGATGGCGGCGGCCACGCGACCTTCGACGACCCGCTGCTCGCCGCGCTGGTCGGGCTCAGCCACCTGCTCGAGCGGCCGGCATCGGCGGAGGCGCTGAAGGCGGGCCTGCCGCTGGTCGACGGGCGGCTGACGCCCGAGCTGGCGGTGCGCGCCGCCGGCCGCGCCGGGCTCAGCGCGCGCCTCGTCAGGCGTCCGCTTGAGCGGATCGCCCCGATGACGCTGCCCTGCATCCTTCTGCTCCGGGACGGCCGGGCCTGCATCCTGGTCGCCTGGGCGGACGCCGACCGGGCCGAGATCCTGATTCCCGAGACAGGGCGTGGCGAGCTGGTCCTGAGCCGCGCCGAGCTCGCCGAGGAATACGTCGGCCACGCGCTCTTCGCGCGCCCGGAGCTGCGCTTCGACCGGCGCGCCGAGCAGGTCGACACGGGTCCGAAACGAAGCTGGTTCTGGGGCACCCTCCTCGAATCCTGGCCGATCTACGCCGAGGTGATGCTCGCCGCGGTGATGATCAACCTGTTCGCGCTCGCGAGCCCGTTGTTCATCATGAACGTCTACGACCGGGTGGTGCCGAACAACGCGCTCGAGACCCTCTGGGTGCTCGCGATCGGGGCGATCACGGTCTTCCTGTTCGATTTCGTGCTCCGGAACCTCCGCGGCTATTTCGTCGACAGCGCCGGCAAGATCGCGGACCTCAAGCTCGCCGGCCGGATCTTCGAGCACGTCCTCGGCATCCGCATGGCCGCGAGGCCGGCCTCGGCGGGGGCGTTCGCTAGCAATCTGCGCGAGTTCGAGTCGCTCCGCGACTTCTTCACGTCGGCGACCCTGGTCACGGTGGTCGACCTGCCGTTCGTCTTCTTCTTCATCGCGGTCATCTGGCTGATCGGCGGCCCGGTCGCGCTGATCCCGGCGATCGCCGTTCCGCTGGTGATCGGGATCGGTCTGCTGCTGCAGATTCCACTCAACCGGGTGGTGCGGCGGACCTTCCGTGAAGCCGCGCAGAAGCACGGCGTCCTGGTCGAAAGCATCAACGGCCTCGAGACCATCAAGAGCGTCGGCGCGGAAGGGCGGATGCAGCGCAACTGGGAGCAGTTCGTCCAGGCGACCGCGACCTCCGCGACCCAGGCGCGCCTCCTCTCGGCCTTCGGGGTCAACGTCTCCGCGCTGGCGCAGAATCTCGTGACCGTGGGCGTGGTGATCTTCGGCGTGTACCGCATCTCCGAAGGCCTGATGAGCGTCGGCGCCCTGGTCGCATGCACGATCATCACCGGTCGCGCGATGGCGCCGCTCGCCCAGGTCGCGGGCATCCTGACCCGCTATCATCAGGCGCGCGCCTCGTACGACGCCCTGAACCAGGTGATGGCCCTGCCGGTCGAGCGCTCGGGCGGGACGCGCTTCCTGCATCGCCCGGAGATCAAGGGCGGGATCCAGTTCAAGGGCGTGACCTTCACCTATCCCGGGCAGAAGCTGCCGGCGCTTGATGGCGTCTCGTTCGCCGTTCAGCCGGGCGAGCGGGTCGCCCTGATCGGCAAGATCGGGTCCGGCAAGACGACCGTCGAGAAGCTGATACTCGGCCTCTACCAGCCCGACGGGGGCACGGTGCTGATCGATGGCACCGATCTTCGGCAGATCGATCCGGCCGACCTCCGGCGGAACGTCGGCTGCGTGCTGCAGGACGTGTACCTGTTTCACGGCACGATCCGCGACAACATCACGCTCGGTGCGCCGTTCGCCGACGATCAGGCGGTGCTCCGCGCGGCGGAGATCGCAGGGGTCGACGAGTTCGTGCTGCGCCACCCCCAGGGCTTCGACCGGATCGTCGGTGAGCGCGGCGAGAACCTGTCGGGCGGCCAGCGGCAGGCGGTGGCGCTCGCCAGGGCGCTGCTCCTGGATCCGCCGGTCCTGCTCCTCGATGAACCGTCGAGCGCCATGGACACGGGCGCGGAGAACCGCCTCAAGCAGCGCCTCCAGAGCACGCTGGCGGGGCGCACCCTGGTGCTGGTCACGCACCGGGCCTCCCTGCTCGGGCTGGTCGACCGGCTGATCGTCCTGGACGGCGGCCGGGTCGCGGCCGATGGTCCGCGAGACGCCGTGCTGAAGGCGCTCGCGGCGGGGCAGCTGCGCGGCCGGACCGCCTGAACCCGATCCAGCGAGGTCAAGACGATGGCTGCGCGCTCCAGCACCAAGCATGCCTCCGGCGGCGCCAGGCGGGAGGACGCCGAGTTTGTGACCGGACGCGCCGGCGCCGACCTGCACCGCCCGCGAGCCTTCGCCCATCTCCTCCTGGTGGTGATCGCGGCCTTCTTCGTCATCGCCTTCGCCTGGGCGAGCCATGCGAGCCTGGATGAGGTGACCCGCGGTGACGGCCGGGTGATCCCCTCCCGGCAGGTGCAGGTGGTCCAGAACCTCGAGGGCGGCATCGTCGCCGACATCCTGGTACGGGAGGGCCAGATCGTCGAGCCGGGGCAGGTCCTGCTCAGGATCAACGACATCGGCGCCGCGAGCTCGTTCCGGGAGGGCAGGGAACGGCTCCAGGCGCTGATGGGCGCCATCGCGCGGCTCCAGGCCGAGGTGCAGGGGCGGGACATCCGCTTCCCGGAGGAGCTCGAGGCCCGGGCCCCGGACGTGGTGCGCAACGAGGGGGCGCTGTTCGCGGCGCGCCGCCAGGCGCTCCAGAGCGAGATCGAGGTTCTTGAGAGCCAGGTCGAGCAGCGCGAGCAGGAGCTGATCGAGCTGCGGAGCCGGCTCGATCAGCTGGCGCGCTCGCTCGATCTGGCGCGGCAGGAGCTCGCGATCAGCGAGCCCCTGGCGCAGAGCCGCGTGGTGGCCAAGGTCGACCTGTTGCGGCTGCAGCGGCAGGTCAATGACCTCGAGGGCGAGCTGGAAAGCGCGCGGCTGACCATCCCCCGGATCGAGTCGGCGCTGCGCGAGGCCGGGCGGCGCATCGCGGAGCGCCGCCTGTCCTTCCTCGCCGAGGCGCAGCGCGAGCTGAACGCGGTGCAGGCGGAGGCGTCCGCGCTCCGGGAATCGATCGCCGCCGACGCCGACCGGGTCGAGCGGACGGAGGTGCGCTCGCCGCTCCGCGGCACGGTCAAGCAGCTCCTCGTCACCACCGTGGGTGGCGTGGTCCAGCCGGGTGAGGATCTGGTCGAGATCGTGCCGCTCGAGGACACGCTGCTGGTCGAAGCACGGGTCCGGCCGGCCGACATCGCCTTCATCCATCCGGGGCAGGAGGCCACGGTCAAGGTCACGGCCTACGACTACGCGATCTACGGCGACCTCGACGCGGTGGTCGAGGAGATCAGCGCGGACACGATCGCCGACGAGCGTGGCGAGAGCTTCTACCGGATCCGCGTGCGGACCTCCGAGAACGCGCTGGCGCGGAACGGCGAGGTGCTGCCGATCATCCCGGGGATGACCACCCAGGTCGACATCCTGACCGGCGAGAAGACCGTGCTCGACTATCTCCTGAAGCCGATCCTCCGCGCGCAGGACCGGGCGCTCCGCGAGCGCTGATCGCATCGGGCACCGGCTCCGGGGCCCTTGATCGTCACGGGCCGCGCTCGTTGAGCACCACTACGCGCACCTTCGGGTACGCGCCCTCGGCTTGTCCGGCCGGCACCACGAGCGCGGAAGATCAGAAACCTCCCCCTCCCGCGCCCTGCTCTCATGGCGAGACGGTGCCCTGGTGGCGGATCGTGGCAGACCACCGGTCGAGTCTCGGACCAAGCGCGAGACGCGCTCGACGCGGGCCCCGGCGAAGCTGGACACCTCTATCTACCGCTTCTGGGAGAGCATGAGGTGTTGAGGCGGCGTCGGGCCGGACGGATGGTCGGCTGCCGTGGTTCTCCGGCAGGTCGGTGGACGCCGAGCGGGTCGCGTCAAAGCGCTCAGGCGCGCAC
>DASUSF010000364.1:0-18818 GCA_036375275.1 Geminicoccaceae bacterium
GCCCGTCGTCCTGGTCGCGCTGATCGTGCTCTACTACGTGGTCGGCGCGCTCTGGTTGCACGAGATCGACGACGACATCACCTTCGCCGTCGAAAGCACGGCGCCGGAAGGCGGCTCTCGCGCGGTGGCGGTCGCGGCCGACCTGATCGACCGCGAGATCAACCAGAACCGCTGGATCGCCAACGACCCGTTCTTCATGCCGGGCGCCCTGCTCGACAACATGCCGAACTTCCAGCAGGGCGTGGTCGCGGCGCTCTCCCGGACGGCGATCGAGTTCGGCGACCAGATCGCCCGTACCCGCGGCTCCAGCCAGATCGACCGTGATCTGGACACCGCCTCGGGCCTGCTCAAGTACCCGGGCACGGTCTGGATCTTCGACCTCTCGACCTCCTGGGCGCCGACCGCGAGCTCGGAATCGCAGTATCGCCGCGCGATGACGGCGCTCCGCAGCTACAACCAGCGCCTCGCCGCCGATCAGGCGGTCTTCGAGATCCGCGCCGACAACCTGCTGGCCACGCTCGATCGCATTGCCGCCGACCTGGGCTCGGCCTCGGCCACGCTCGACCGGCACGTGGACCTGCACGCCGGCGCCATGATCGACACGCTCGCCGACGACATCTTCTACGTCAACAAGGGCCGGCTCTACGCCTACTACCTGGTGCTGCGCGAGCTCGGCGTCGACTTCGAGAACGTGGTCCGGGGGCGCGAGCTGGTGTCTCTCTGGACCCAGCTGCTCGACAGCCTGGCCGATGCGGCGACGCTGCAGCCGTGGGTCGTGATCAACGGCGACCCGGCCAGCCTGGTGCGCCCGAGCCACCTCGCGTCCCAGGGCTTCTACCTGCTGCGGGCACGCACCCAGCTGCGCGAGATCTCGAACATCCTGCTCAAGTGAGCCGCGCCGCGTCCTTGAACGCCCGGCCCGGCCGGCCCATCTTCGGATCAAGCAGGACCGGCGCGGTCTGAGTTGACCGGCGCGCGGCTTCGTTCACGAGGACCGGCGGCATGTTCATCCAGACCGAGCAGACTCCGAACCCAGCCACCCTCAAGTTCCTCCCCGGGCGCGAGGTGATGGCGCGCGGCGTCGCGGACTTCACCGACGAGGACGCCGCGGCGGTCTCGCCGCTCGCCCGCAAGCTGTTCCAGATCGAGGGGGTGACCGGCGTGTTCCTCGGCGCCGACTTCATCACCGTGACCAAGGCCGAGGGGCAGGACTGGTATCTGCTGAAGCCGGCCGTGCTCGGCGGGATCATGGAGCATTACCTCTCCGGGGAGCCGGTGGTCGAGGCCGAGGCGGAGATCGCCGACGACGCGGTTCCGGTCGCCGATGAGGACCGGGAGCTCGTCAAGCAGATCCAGGAGCTGATCGAGACCCGGGTGCGCCCGGCGGTCGCCCAGGATGGCGGCGACATCATCTTCAAGGGCTTCGAGCGGGGCGTCGTCTACCTGCACATGCGCGGGGCCTGCAGCGGCTGCCCGAGCTCGACGATCACGCTCAAGAACGGCATCGAGAACCTGCTCCGCTACTACGTGCCCGAGGTGACCGAGGTCCGCCCGATCACCTGACCCTGCCCGGCGGTGCTCCTGCTCGCGTTCGAGGCTGCGGGGCCGGGTACATCGGTCGCACTCCTCGAGGTCGGCGCGAACGGATCGGCGAGCGTCCTCGACCTCCGCCACGACGTCGCGCGCGGCGCGGGCGACCGCCTCCTCCCGCTGATCCGCGCCATGCTGGAGTCCGGCAAGGCCGCGTTCAGCGACGTCGGGGCGCTGGCGGTCGACCGTGGCCCCGGTGGCTTCACCGGCGTCCGGACCGTGGTCGCAGCCGCGCGCGGCCTGGCTCTCGCGCTCCGCTGCCCGCTGATCGCCATCACCCGCTTCGAGACGCTGGCGTCGATCCACGCTCCAGGCCCGGACGAGGTCGTCGCGGTCGCGATCGACGGCGGGCGTGGCCGGGTCCAGATCCAGGCGTTCGAGGGCGGGGTCGAGCCGCTCGGCTCGCCGCGCATGGTCGCGCCCGAACGGGGACTGGAGGGTCTGCCCCGGCCCCTCCGGCTGACCGGCTCGGGAGCCCAACTAGTGGTTGAAGCCGCTTCGGACCGCCGCGGCGTCGAGGTGGTGGCGAGCGACGCCGATGCGGGCTCGGTCGGGCGGCTGGCCGCACGGCGGCTGCATGCGGGGCTTGCGCAGGTCCATCCCTTCACGCTAGAGCCGCTATACCTGCGCCCGCCGGACGCCGTGCCGCCGCGCCGGAGACACGAACGTCCGGATCCGCCGCCCGCCCATGCTCGCGCTCAAACGTAACAGCACCATCAGCATCAAGACGGTCGGGCCGTTCGACCTCGGCCGCCTCGCGCGCCTTCATCAAAGCTGCTTCGACGACCCCTGGAGCCGGGCGGACCTGGCGCATCTGCTGGCGCTTCCGGGCGGCTTCGGGCTGATCGCCCGCCTGTTCGAGCGCAACCTCGCGGGCCTCGACGGGATGCGCGGGGTCGGCTTCGCGCTCTGCCGGGTGGTGCGCGACGAGGGCGAGCTGCTGTCGATCGGGGTGGGCCCGGCGTACCGGCGGCGCGCGATCGGAGCCGCCCTGCTGCGCGAAAGCATGGACCGCTGCCGACGCGCCGGGGCGCGCGCCATGTTCCTCGAGGTGGCGACCGACAACCGGAGCGCCCAGGCGCTCTACCAGTCGTTCGGCTTCGCCGAGGTCGGCACCCGCGAGGGCTACTACACGCGCCCCGACGGCACCCGGGTGAGCGCCTTCACGATGCGATCGGACCTCCTGCCCAGAGCCGCCCGACGCCTCGCCGACCACTGACCCCGGGGTCGCGGCACGGCCGATCCTGCGGCGGCCGGTAGCGCAGAGCGACACCTCTCGGCATCTTGGGCGCCGCGACCGAGCGCTTGCCGGGTCGACCTTTCTCTTGAGCTCCTCTCTCCGCATCTTTGCCGGCTCAAGAAAATTGGCAGAAGGTGCTTGCGTGGCCCTGCGACCGAAATATATTGCCGGGTGACAAGAACGAATGCAGCCGGCAGAGGGCACGACGCGTTATGACCGAAAAGTTGAACCAAAACGAGCTCCTCGCTCTGACCACCGAAATTGTCGCCTCGCACGTGTCCAACAACACCGTGGCGCTGTCCGACCTGTCCGAGCTGATCCGTCAGGTCTACTCCAGTCTCACCAATCTCTCGCCGAGCGCGGCGCCGGAGCAGCCGGAGAAGCTGCAGCCGGCGGTCGCGATCAAGAAGTCGGTCACACCGGAGTACATCGTCTGTCTGGAGGACGGCAAGAAGCTCAAGATGCTGAAGCGCCACCTCAAGACCCGCTACGACATGACCCCTGAGGAGTATCGGAACCGCTGGAGCCTGCCGCCCGACTACCCGATGGTGGCGCCGAGCTATGCCCAGCAGCGGAGCGATCTGGCGAAGAAGATCGGCCTCGGGACGAAGCCGCGCTCGCGGCCGCGCCGGGGCGCCGCCTGACCGCCCCGCCCGAGACCGCGCAGGCGACGCCATCCGCCCGATGATCCGGGCGGGCGGCGTGGGCCGGCGCGCGGACCCATCGGGCGCCCGCGCCGGCGAGCCGGGGCTTCTGCTTCACTCCCCGCACCACGACCGCAGCCTGATGATCGAGGTCGCGGATGCAGTCGTCCGGCTCGTGCTCTGGTGCGGCTGGACGCTCGTGCTGCTGCCGGTCCAGATCGTCGCGATCGGCCTCGACCTCGAGCTCGCCCGGCGGATCCCGGTCCTCTACCACCGCGGCAGCCTGCGCCTGTTCCGGGTCGATCTGCTGGTCGAGGGCCGGATCAGCGCCGCCCGCCCGACCCTGTTCATCGCCAACCACAGCTCGTACGTCGACATCCTGATTCTGGCGAGCCTGATCCAGGGCAGCTTCGTCGCCAAGTCGGAGGTCGCGGGATGGCCGCTCATCGGTCTGCTCGCGCGGCTGCAGGGCTCGGTCTTCATCGACCGGCGGGTCGCCGCGACCCGGAGCGCCCGCGACGAGATCGAGCGCCGGCTCCGGGTCGGCCACAACCTGATCCTGTTTCCCGAAGGCACGACCAGCGACGGCAACCGGCTGCTCGCCTTCCGGACCGGCCTGTTCGGCCTCGCCGATGCCGGGCTCGCCGGAGCCGGGCTCGCGGTCCAGCCGGTGACCCTCGCCTACACCCACCAGAACGGGATCCCGCTCGGCCATGCCGACCGCGCGCGCATCGCGTGGTTCGGTGACATGGAGCTGGTCGGCCACTTCTGGAGCATGCTCCGGCTCGGGCGCCTGACCGTCGCGGTGCGCTTCCATCCGGCGGTGGAGGCCGGCGGGTTCGCCTCGCGGAAAGCCCTCGCCGCGCACTGCCACCACGTCATCAGGCGCGGTCTCGAGGGTGCCCTCAGGGGCCGGACGGTGCCGGCGGCGCTTGACGACGACCGGACGCGTACCCATAACCGGACTGGGCGCAATGGGGCGCCCGATGAGCAGGGGGCCATGGGACCCAGGCTCGGTTTCATGACCGGCGGACCGGCCGTACCGCGCGCCCTCTGCAACTCTCCGCCGAGAGCAGCCCGGCCCACGTGAGCAGAACGCTCTTCATCCGGACCTACGGCTGCCAGATGAACGCCTACGACTCCGCGCGAATGGCGGATGCGCTGGCGCCGCACGGCTTCGCGTCGGTGGAGCGGCCGGAAGACGCCGACCTCGTGATCCTGAACACCTGCCACATCCGCGAGAAGGCGGCGGAGAAGGTCTACTCCGACCTCGGGCGGCTGCGCCGCCTGCGGGCCGAGCGCGCGGCCGGCGGGCGCGAGCTGATGATCGGGGTGGCCGGCTGCGTGGCCCAGGCCGAAGGCCGGGCGCTCCTCGAGCGGGCGCCGTTCGTCGACCTGGTGGTCGGGCCGCAGACCTACCACCGCCTGCCGGAGCTCGTGCAGCGCCGGCTGCGCTCGTCGGGCGGCGTGATCGACACCGACTTCCCGCTCGAGAGCAAATTCGACCGCCTGCCGGAGGAAACCGCAGCCGCGCCCGGCATCAGCGCGTTCCTGACCGTCCAGGAGGGCTGCGACAAGTTCTGCACCTTCTGCGTCGTGCCCTACACCCGCGGCGCCGAGACCTCGCGTCCGGCGGGCCACGTCCTCGCCGAGGCCCGGCGCCTGGTCCGCGACGGCGCGCGCGAGATCGTCCTGCTTGGCCAGAACGTCAACGCCTACCACGGCGAGTCCCCGGACGGCGGCAACCCGTGGTCGCTCGCCCGGCTGATCGAGGCGCTCGCCGACCTCGCGGGTCTGGAGCGGATCCGCTACACCACCTCGCACCCGCTCGACATGAGCCCCGATCTGATCGACGCGCACGCGACCGTCACCAAGCTCATGCCGTATCTGCATCTCCCGGTGCAGTCGGGCTCGGATGCGGTGCTCAAGGCCATGAACCGGCGCCATGCCGTCGACGACTACCGGCGGACGGTCGCGGCGCTGCGCCGGGCGCGCCCGGACCTCGCGCTGTCGTCGGACTTCATCGTCGGGTTCCCTGGCGAGACCGACGCCGACTTCGAGCTGACCCTCGCCCTCGTCGACGAGATCGGCTTTGCCCAGGCGTTCTCCTTCAAGTACAGCCGCCGCCCCGGCACGCCCGGCGCATTGCTCGGCCGCCAGGTCCCCGAGCCGCTCAAGCGCGAGCGCCTGGCGCTGCTCCAGGAGCGGCTGGACCGGCAGGCCGACGCCTTCAACCGCGCGACGGTTGGCCGGCGGCTTCCGGTGCTGCTCGAGCGCGAGGGGCGCCGGCCCGGGCAGAAGGTCGGCCGGACGCCCTATCTCCAGGCGGTCCACCTGGACGCCCCGGACGTGCCGCTCGGCATGGTGGTGCCGGTCGAGCTGGTGAGCGCCCGTGCCCACAGCCTCGCGGGCGCCATCCGGCCGGGACCCGCGCCCGACGAGGCTGTCATCGCAGCCGCGGAGGCCGTCGCCTGAAGACCCTGACCGCGTCCCCCACCGCCACCTCGCGCACCCTGGACTTCGAGGACAACCGGCTCTGCGCCGCCTTGTTCGGGAGCCACCACGAGCACCTGGCCCGGATCGAGCAGAAGCTTCCGGTGAGCCTGATCGCCAAGGGCAACCGGGTCACCGTCGCCGGCGAGCCCGAGCCGGTCGAAGCCGCGACGGCGGTGCTCGAGGACCTCTACCGGCGGGTCGAGCGCGGCGTGGAGCTGCATGCGCCCGAGATCGACGGCGTGGTCCGCCTGGTCGCCGGGGGCGGCGATGCGGCGCCCGGCCGGTTCCTCGGCGAGGACCTGCTGCTGCGGACCGACCGGCGGCGGATCCTGCCGCGCTCGCCCAACCAGGCCGCCTATCTCCGCGCCATGCGCGGCCATGATCTGGTGTTCGGGATCGGCCCGGCCGGCACCGGCAAGACCTACCTCGCGGTCGCGCAGGGCGTGGCGCTGCTCAAGGAGCGGCGCGTCGACCGGCTGATCCTCTCCCGGCCGGCGGTGGAGGCGGGCGAGCGGCTCGGCTTCCTGCCCGGCGACATGAAGGACAAGGTCGACCCCTACCTCCGCCCGCTCTACGATGCGCTGCAGGACATGCTGGGCGACGGCAAGCTCGCGCCACGTCTCGAGAGCGGGCAGATCGAGGTCGCGCCGCTCGCCTTCATGCGTGGCCGCACGCTGAGCAACGCGTTCATCATTCTGGACGAGGGTCAGAACACCACGCCGTCGCAGATGAAGATGTTCTTGACCCGGATGGGCGAGAATTCCCGCATGGTGGTGACCGGCGACCCCACCCAGCACGACCTGCCGCCGGGCAGCGAATCCGGGCTGGTCGACGTGCTGGGCCGCCTGAAGGACGTCACGAACGTCGAGATCGTCCGCTTCAACCACCGCGACATCGTGCGCCATCCTCTGGTCGAGGCGATCCTCCGCGCGTACGAGAACGGCGACCTGGGTGGCGGCGCGACCTGAGCCGACGACAGTCGCGACGGACGAGACTTGACGGTCGGAAACGACAAAGGAGCCATGGACGAGGACCCCTCGAGTAGACTGACCGTCCAGGTCGACGATCCGGCCTGGCACGGTCTTGTCGACGACGTCGAAGGCTGCTGTCGCCGCGCGATCGGCGCCGCCCTGGACGCGATGAACCCGCCGCCCTGGATCCGGGCGGCCCCGGTCGACCTCCTGCTCACCGACGATGCCCGGATCCGGGCGCTGAACGCCGCCTGGCGCGGTCGCGACGCGCCGACCGACGTGCTCTCGTTCCCCGGGCTGGAGCTCGATCCCGATCGCCTGCCCGACGCCGCCCCGGTGCCGCCGGCGCCGCTCGGCGACCTCGTGCTCGCGAGCGGGACCGTGCGGCGCGACGCCGAGGAGGACGGCAAGACCCCGGCGGACCATCTGAGCCATCTCGTGGTCCACGGGTTCCTTCATCTGCTCGGGCACGATCACGGAGACGAGCCCCGGGCGACCCGCATGGAGGATCAGGAACGACGGATCCTGGCCCGCCTCGGGATCGCCGACCCGTATCCGGCGCAGGAGGCGGTCGGATGAGAGACGCGGCACCGCGCGGCGGTCAGCAGAACTCGCTGCTGCACACCCTGATGATGCGGCTCAAGCTCCTGTCGGGCCGGCGCAACGGCGAGGGCACGACGCTGCGCGAGACCCTCGAGGAGCTGATCGAGGAGCAGGAGGCGGAGCGGAGCGGCGAGCAGGACGGCTTCAGCGAGGAGGAGCGGACCCTGCTCCTCAACGCGCTGAGCTTCGGCGACCTTCAGGTGCGGGACGTCATGGTCCCGCGCTCCGACATCAAGGCGATCGAGGCGGGCGCCGACCTCAAGGCGGTGGTCGACACCATCCGCGAGGCGACCCACACCCGTCTCCCGGTCTACCGGCAGACCCTCGACGAGATCGTCGGCATGGTGCACATCAAGGACGTCCTGCCGTTCTGGGGCGACGGCGCCGATTTCAAGCTCGAGCGGATCGCCCGCGACGTCCTGTTCGTGCCGCCGTCGATGCGGGTGCTCGACCTCCTCCTCCAGATGCGCGACACGGCGATCCACATGGCGGTGGTGGTCGACGAGTACGGCGGCACCGACGGCCTCGCCACGATCGAGGACCTGATCGAGGAGATCATCGGCGAGATCCAGGACGAGCACGACAAGATCCTGCCGCCGCAGATGGTCGAGCAGCCGGACGGCACGATCGAGGCCGATGCGCGGGTCGACGTCGAGGACCTGGAGCGGCGGCTCGAGCTCGAGCTGCTCGACGACGAGCGGCGGGAGGACGTGGACACCCTCGGCGGGCTGATCTTCACCCTGCTCGACCGGGTCCCGACCCGGGGCGAGGTGGTCCGCCATCCGGCGGGGCTGCAGTTCGAGGTGCTCGACGCCGATCCGAGGCGCATCAAGCGGGTCAGGATCCGGAGCCAGCGTGCCGTTGAGGCGGCCGAAGCGGCCGGCTGAGCCGGCGCGCGCGGCCGGCCTCGCGCCGGATCCCGCCCGCTCGCGGATCGGAGCCGCCGCCTCGGCGCGGCCGTGGCTGGTGGTTTGGCTCGCCGGCGCCGGCCTGACCCTGACCCTCCCGCCGGTCGGCCTCTGGCCGATGCTGCTCGTCTTCACCATCCTCGCCGACCGGCTGCGACGGACCGGGTCCGGCCGCGGCGCCTTCCTGCTCGGCTGGTCGTTCGGCTTCGGCCACCACCTCACCGGCCTGTACTGGATCGGGATCGCGTTCTTCGCCGACGCGGACACGTTCGGCCCGCTCGCGGTGCCCGCGGTCCTGCTGCTGGTCGCAGGGCTCGCGATCCTGCCAGGGCTCGCGACCCTCGCCACCGCCCGGGCCCGGCCCGCCAGCCCGACGGCGCTCGCCCTTCTGCTCGCCGCCGCCTGGACCGCCGCCGAAGCCGCCCGCGGCTGGATCTTTCCCTGGAACCTGATCGGCTCCGCCTGGATCGACACTCCGGTCGCGCAGCTCGCCGCGCTCGTCGGGGTCTACGGGCTGAGCCTGCTCGCGGTCGCCGCCGGGGCGCTGCCCGTGGTGCTGATCGGCGCGGCCAGCGACCGCAGCTGGCGTCCCGTCGCGAGCGGGCTGGTCGTCCTGGCGGTACTCTGGGCGGGCGGCCTCTGGCGCCTCGGCCAGCACCCGACCGAATCGGTCGGGGACGTGCGCCTCCGTCTGGTCCAGGGCAACGTCGCCCAGCACCACAAGTGGCAGCCGGAGCTCCGCGCCCGCTGGCTGCAGCGCCACCTCGACCTCTCGGTCCAGGACGGCGAGCGCCCGACGGTGGTGATCTGGCCGGAGAGCGCCACGCCCTACCC
Organism: Geminicoccaceae bacterium; assembly: GCA_036375275.1. GTDB lineage: Bacteria > Pseudomonadota > Alphaproteobacteria > Geminicoccales > Geminicoccaceae > DASUSF01. The sequence goes on from DASUSF010000364.1 coordinate 9,287, forward strand.
GGTCGACCAGGACCCGCTGGTCCGGCAACGGCTCGCCGAGGCGGCGCCGCCCGGGGGCCTGGTGATCACCGGCGGCGAGCGCTTCGATCTCGACCACGTGCCGCCGCTCGCCTGGAACAGCCTGTTCGTGATCGACCGCAGCGGCGCCCTGGTCGGGGGCTACGACAAGCACACCCTGGTGCCGTTCGGGGAATACCTGCCGTTCCGCGACCTATTGGGCGGCCTCGGCATCGACAAGCTCGCCGGCGGCAACCTGGACTTCCAGGCCGGGCCGGGTCCGGCCGTCCTCGACCTCGACGGCCTGCCGCCGGCGAGCCCCCTGATCTGCTACGAGGTGATCTTCGCGGCCGGGGTGGTGCCGGACGAGCGCCGGCCAGGCTGGCTGCTCAACATCACCAACGACGCCTGGTTCGGCACCAGCTCCGGCCCCTACCAGCACCTCGCGGCGGCGCGGATGCGGGCGATCGAGGAAGGCCTGCCCGTGGTGCGGAGCGCGAACACCGGGATCAGCGCCGTGATCGACCCGCTCGGGCGGGTCGTGGCCACGCTCGGCCTGAACCGGATGGGGGTGGTGGACGCGGAACTGCCGCGCGCGCGGCCGCCCACGCCGTTCGCGCGCTTCGATCATCTCCCGGCGCTCGGCGTGGCGCTGCTGCTGCTGCTCGCCGCATTTGCGCTCGAACGGCGCGCTCCCCGGCGGCCGGACGGTTAACAAGCCGCAAAAATCCAGTACAACTGTGGCCGAGTGCGGCGAACGCTGAGGAAGGCGCCGGACGGATCGCCCGGGCGCCGCCCCGCCGGCCGGATCCGTCCAGGACGTACCCGACGGATGGCCACCAAGCCGAACCCCATCGATGTCCACGTCGGCAAGCGGCTCCGGCTGCGGCGGACGCTGCTCGGCATGAGCCAGGAGCGGCTCGGCGAGCTGCTCGGACTGACCTTTCAGCAGGTCCAGAAGTACGAGCGCGGGGTCAACCGGATCGGCTCCTCGCGGCTGTTCGAGCTCGGCCAGATCCTGGACGTGCCGATCTCCTTCTTCTTCGACGACCTTCCCACGCCGGCCGGCGCGCCCGGCGCCCTGCCGCTCGGCGGCCTCGCCGAGGAGCAGGCGGGGTTCGAGCACGACGAGGCGGATCTGGCGCTGGACAAGCGCGAGACCCTGGAGCTGGTCCGCGCCTACTACCGGATCAGCGACCCCGCGATCAGGAAGCGCCTGTTCGAGCTCGCCAAGGCGCTCGGCAACCTCGACCGCCCCGCCGACGGCGTCGAGCCCCTGGACCGCTCCTTCCCCGAGACTTGACCCGAGCGCCCGGGCTCTGCACAAGGAGCGCCTTCCATCGGTGGAGGCGTCGACGGCCGCGCGCTGAGCGCGGGGCGCCCGCCGTCCCCCGTATGCCGACGAGGACTGCTCCATGCGCGCGGACTACCTGTTCACGAGCGAATCGGTGGCCGAAGGTCATCCCGACAAGATCTGCGACCGGGTGTCCGACAGCATCGTCGACGCCTACCTCGCGGCGGATCCGGAAGCGCGGGTCGCGGCCGAGACGCTCGCGACCACCAATCGCATCGTGATCGCGGGCGAGGTGCGGGGGCCGGCCGAGATCACGTTCGAGCGGATCGAGGCGATCGCGCGCGAGGTGGTGCGCGGGATCGGCTACGAGCAGGAGGGCTTCCACTGGCAGCGGGCGGCGGTGGAGATCCTGCTCCACGCCCAGTCGCCGGACATCGCCCGCGGCGTCGACGCCGCCGCCGGCAAGGAGGAGGGCGCCGGCGACCAGGGCATCATGTTCGGCTTCGCCTGCCGCGAGACCGACGAGCTGATGCCGGCGCCGATCCAGCTCGCGCACCGGATCCTGCACGACATGGCGCGGGCCCGCCATGCGGGCCGGCGGCCGGAGTTCGGGCCCGACGCCAAGAGCCAGGTGACGCTGCACTACGAGGCGGGTCGCCCGGTGCGCGCCGCCTCGATCGTGGTCTCGACCCAGCACGACCCGAAGCTCGGCCAGCAGGAGGTGCGCGAGCTGGTCCGGCCGTTCGTGGTCGGCGCCCTGCCGGCCGGCTGGATGTGTCCGGAGCGCGAGTTCTACGTCAACCCGACCGGCCAGTTCGTGATCGGCGGCCCGGACGGCGACGCCGGGCTGACCGGGCGCAAGATCATCGTCGACACCTACGGCGGCGCCGCGCCGCACGGCGGCGGCGCGTTCTCCGGCAAGGACCCGACCAAGGTCGACCGGTCCGCCGCCTATGCCGCCCGCTACCTCGCCAAGAACGTGGTCGCCGCCGGGCTCGCCGAGCGCTGCCTGATCCAGCTCGCCTACGCGATCGGCGTCGCCCACCCGCTCGCGGTGTACATCGACACCCAGGGCACCGGGGAGGTCGACGAAGACCATCTGGCCGGGGTGCTGCGCGAGTTGATGGACCTCTCGCCGCGCGGCATCCGCAACCATCTCGGCCTCAACCGGCCGATCTACGCCCGGACCTCGGCGTACGGCCACTTCGGGCGGCCGCCCGAGGAGGATGGCGGCTTCTCGTGGGAGCGGACCGACCTCGTGGAGGAGCTGCGCCGCGCCTTCGCATGATCCGTCGACCGGCGCATGATCCGTCGACCGGGCCGGTGGCGCGCCAGCGCCTGATCTACGGGCGGCGGGCCGGCCACCGCCTGCGCCCGGGCCTGGCGCGTCTGCTGGAAGAGGAGCTGCCCGGGATCCGGGTCGAGCTCAGGGAGCACGACCGGATCGCGACCGAGGCGCTGTTCGGCGGTCCGCGACCGCTCTGGCTCGAGATCGGCTTCGGTGCGGGCGAGCATCTGGCAGCGCTCGCGGAGCGCCATCCGGAGGTCGGCTTCATCGGCTGCGAGCCGTTCCAGACCGGGGTCGCGAAGCTCCTCGCGCGGCGCGAGCGGGCCGGGCTCGAGAACCTCCGGATCGTGGTCGACGACGCGCGCCTGCTGCTCGATGCGCTGCCGGACCAGGCGCTGGAGCGGATCTACGTCCTGTTCCCGGACCCCTGGCCGAAGACCCGCCACCACAAGCGGCGGATCGTGAACCCCGCGACCGCGCGCGCCTTCGTCCGCCTGCTCCGGCCGGGCGGCGAGGTGCGCCTCGCGACCGACGACATGGGCTATGTCCGGGCCATGCTCGAAGCCATGCTCCGCCCGAAGGAGCTGGAGTGGACGGCGGGTCGCGCCGCCGACTGGCGGGAGCGTCCGGCCGACGAGCCCATGACCCGCTACGAAGCGAAGGCGCTCGCGGCAGGCCGGCGTTGCTGCTACCTCCGCTTCCGGCGGCGGTGGCCGGAAAGCCCTTGATGTGGGGTCCCGGACGGCGCATATAGTGAACGTCATCCAGACCCTGCAGCCGTTGAGAGGGTGGGCGTTTTCGGCCCGCTTTTTTTTGCGTTGAACCCGACCGAACGGATCATCGAGATCATCGAACCGAGCCTGAACGACATGGGCTTCGATCTGGTGCGCGTCCTCGTGCAGGGACAGCGCCGCCCGACGCTGCAGGTGATGGCCGAGCGGCGGGACCGGGCCCAGATGACGGTCGACGACTGCGCCGAGATCAGCCGGACGGTGTCGGCCCTGCTCGACGTCGAGGATCCCTTTCCGACCGCGTATCAGCTCGAGGTGAGCTCGCCCGGGATCGACCGGCCGCTGGTCCGGGCCGCCGACTTCGACCGCTTCAAGGGGTTCGAGGCGCGGATCGAGACCGCGGTGCCGCTCGACGGGCGGCGCCGGTTCAAGGGCCGGCTGCTCGGGATCGAGGCCGATGCGGTCCGGATCGCGCTGCCGGACGCCGAGCTGGCGATCCCGCTGGACGACATCAAGAAGGCAAAGCTGGTGCTGACCGACGAGCTCCTCGCGGCGGCGCGGGCGGAGCAGGGGAGGTAGGACCAGTGGCGGACATCGGGCTGGACACCGCGCCGAACGTGGGTCGCTACGAGCTGATCCGGATCGCGGAGACGGTCGCCCAGGAGAAGGGCATCAGCTTCGAGGAGGTCGTGGTCGCCATGGAGCAGGCGATCCAGACCGCGGCCCGGCGCAAGTACGGCCAGGAGCATCAGATCGTCGCCGAGCTCGACCGGCGGACCGGCAACATCAGCCTGTACCGCGAGCTCGAGGTGGTCGACGAGGTCGAGGACAGCGCGACCCAGATCTCGGTCGCCGACGCCCGCGACCGCAATCCCGTCGCCGAGCCCGGCGACCACATCCTGGAGCCGCTGCCGCCGATCGACCTCGGCCGGATCGCTGCCCAGAGCGCCAAGCAGGTCATCGTCCAGAAGGTCCGCGAGGCCGAGCGCGAGCGGCAGTACAACGAGTTCAAGGACCGGATCGGCGAGATCGTGGTCGGCGAGGTCAAGCGCGTCGAGTACGGCAACGTGCTGGTCGACCTCGGCCGGGCCGAGGCGATCCTCCGGCGCGACGACCTGCAGCCGCGCGAGAGCTTCCGCAACAAGGACCGCGTCCGCGCCTACGTCTACGACGTGCGCCACGAGGCGCGCGGGCCGCAGATCTTCCTGTCGCGCACCCACCCGCAGTTCATGGCCAAGCTGTTCGCGCAGGAAGTCCCGGAGATCTACGACAACATCATCGAGATCAAGTCGGTGGCGCGCGATCCGGGCTCGCGGGCCAAGATCGCCGTGCTGAGCAAGGACAGCAGCATCGACCCGGTCGGGGCCTGCGTCGGCATGCGCGGCTCGCGGGTGCAGGCGGTCGTGAACGAGCTCTCCGGCGAGAAGATCGACATCATTCCCTGGTCGCCCGATCCCGCGACCTTCGTCGTCAACGCGCTCGCCCCGGCCGAGGTCACGAAGGTGGTCCTCGACGAGGAGACCCAGCGGATCGAGGTGGTGGTGCCAGACGCGCAGCTGTCGCTGGCGATCGGGCGGCGCGGCCAGAACGTCCGCCTCGCCTCGCAGCTGACCGGCTGGGACATCGACATCACGACCGAGAGCGAGGAGGCCGAGCGGCGCACGCGCGAGTTCCGTCAGCTGACCGAGTACTTCGTCAACGCGCTCAACGTCGAGGAGGTGATCGCCCAGCTCCTGGTCACCGAGGGCTTCAACTCGGTCGAGGAGATCGCCTACGTCGATCTCGAGGAGCTGGCCTCGATCCAGGGCTTCGACGAATCGCTCGCGGGCGCGCTCCGCGAGCGCGCCGAAACCTTCCTCGAGGAGCGGGACCAGAGCCTCCGCGCGGAAGCCGCGGAGCTCGGCATCGGCGACGATCTGCTGGGCTTCGAGCCGGTCGGGCTCGAGCTCGCGGTCCAGCTCGGCCGGCAGGGCGTGAAGAGCCTCGACGACCTCGCCGATCTCGCGGCCGACGAGCTGGTCGAGCTGGTGCCGGGCGCCGGGCTGCGCGAGGCCGACGCCGGCGAGATCATCATGGCGGCCCGCGAGCACTGGTTCGGCGAGGCGGCGCCGGAGGGCGGCGTCGAGGAGCACGCCGGCGAGGCGGGCCTGCCGGGCGGGGATCGCGTCGAGGAGGCCGGCACCGACCATGCCGAAGCGCGCGAATGAACCGTTCCGGCGCTGCCTGGTCAGCCGGGAGAGCCGGCCGAAGGACCAGCTCGTCCGCTTCGTGATCGACCCCGACGGCCAGGTGCGGACCGACCTCGCCGGGCGGCTGCCAGGACGAGGTATGTGGTTGAGCGCGCGCCGGGACGTGGTAGATAGGGCGGTCGGACGCAATCTGTTCGCGCGGGCCGCCGGTCAGCGGGTCGAGGTGGCTCCTTCCCTGGCGGATGAGACCGAGCGGCTGCTGGCGCACCGGGTCCTCGACGGCCTCGGGCTGGCATGCCGGGCGGGTGCGGTGGTGGCCGGCTTCGAGAAGGTTCGCCGGGCGCTGCGGGCCGGCGAGGTGGCGGTGCTCGTCGAAAGCTGCGACGGCGCCGCCGATGGTCAGCGCAAGCTGCGTTCGCTGGCGCCGGATCTGCCGTGCATCACGGCGTTCGGGCGGCGCGAGATCGGGGCGGCGCTGGGCCGCGACGAGGTGGTTCATGCCGCCGTGGCGCCGGGGACTCTGGCGCAGCGGCTGATGGTCGACGTCGAGCGCCTCGAGGGCTTCCGCCCGGGCACGCTCGAGCAGGGCTGGCGGACGCCGCGACGCCCTGATGATGGTGAAGCACAAACGGTGACCGGACCGAGATGAGCGAGACGAAGGAACAGGACCGCAATCCGCGAATTTCGCTCGGCCGGGCTTCGGGCAGGCTCGAGCTGACCAAGACCGTCGACAGCGGCGTGGTCAGGCAGAGCTTTTCGCACGGCCGGAGCAAGTCGGTCGCGGTCGAGGTCAAGAAGAAGCGGAACATCAAGCCGGCGCCGGTGGCGCGCGAGACGGGGCGGGCCAAGGACGCACCGGCGGCGCGGACCGCGCCGGGCGCCGCGCCCCGGGTCGAAGGCCGGCAGGCCGACACCGGCAGGACCGTGTCCTCGCGCCGCCCGATGATCCTGAAGCCGCTGACCGACGACGAGAAGAGCGCGCGCGTCCGGGCCCTCGCCGATTCCAAGCGGGTCGAGGAGGAGGCGCGCCAGCGGGCCGACGAGAACGCCCGCCGTCTGGCCGCCGAGGAGGCCCGCCGGCGGGCGGAGGAGGAGGCCGCGGTCAAGCGGCAGGCCGAGGAGGAGGCGCGCAAGCGCGCCGAGGAGGACGCGCGGCGCAAGGCCGAGGAGGCCGCCGCCCGACTGCTCGCCAAGGAAGAGGAGGAGCGCCAGCAGAGCGAGGCGGCGCACGCTCCGGCGACGCGCGAGGAGCCGGCGACGACGCCGGCGGCGGGCGCGCGGGGCGACGGGGCTGCGGCCCGCCCGAAGGCGAAGGGCAAGCCCGCGGCACGGCCGGAGCGGGCCGACGACCGGGCGGGCGCGGCCCGCCGCGCCGGGGCGCCCCGCCGGGAGCAGCGCGGCCGGCTGGTCCTCGACACCAACGCCGAGCTGGTCGAGCGGCGCGGGCCCTCGCTGGCGGCGATGCGCCGGCAGCGCGAGAAGCGCCACGCGGGCTCCCACGAGGCGGCGGCGCCCGTGGTCCGCGAGGTGGTGCTGCCCGAGACCATCACCGTGCTCGAGCTCGCCAACCGGATGGCGGTGCGCGGCGGCGAGGTGGTCAAGCACCTCATGAAGAACGGCGTGATGGCGACGATCAACCAGACCATCGACGCCGACACCGCGGAGCTGATCGTGAGCGAGTTCGGCCACACCCCGAAGCGGGTATCGGAGGCCGACGTGGAGATCGGGCTCGAGGGCAAGGAGGACCGGGCGGAGGATCTCGTCGCGCGGGCGCCGGTGGTCACCGTCATGGGCCACGTCGACCACGGCAAGACCTCGCTGCTCGATGCGCTGCGCCACGCCGACGTGGCCGCGCGCGAGGCCGGCGGCATCACCCAGCACATCGGCGCGTACCAGGTCGACATCGGCAGCGGCCAGCCCGTGACCTTCATCGACACGCCGGGCCATGCCGCTTTCACCGAGATGCGCGCGCGGGGGGCCAGCGTCACCGACCTCGTGGTGCTGGTGGTCGCCGCCGACGACGGGGTCATGCCGCAGACCGTCGAGGCGATCCGCCACGCCCGCGCGGCGGGGGTGCCGATGGTCGTCGCGGTCAACAAGATCGACCGTCCCGAGGCCGACCCGAGCCGGGTCAAGCAGGAGCTGCTCAGCCACGAGGTGGTGGTCGAGGAGTTTGGCGGCGACGTGCAGGCGGTCGAGGTCAGCGCGCTCAAGAAGCTCAACCTGGACAAGCTGATCGAGGCGATCCAGCTCCAGGCCGAGGTCCTGGAGCTGCAGGCGAACCCGAACCGCTCGGCGCAGGGCACGGTCATCGAGGCCAAGCTCGACCGCGGCCGGGGCGCGGTCGCGACGGTCCTGATCCAGTCCGGCACGCTCCGGATCGGCGACATTGCGGTCTGCGGCGGCCAGTGGGGCCGGGTGCGGGCGATGATCGGCGACCGCGGCGACAGCCGCGAGGAGGCCGGCCCCTCCGTGCCGGTCGAGATCCTCGGGCTCGACGGCGTTCCCGAGGCCGGCGACCAGCTGGTGGTGGTCGAGAACGAGCGCCGGGCCCGGGAGATCACCGAGTACCGGCAGCGCAAGAAGCGCGACCAGAGCGGCGCGCTGGCGCCGCGGGGGTCGGTCGAGGACCTGTTCAGCCAGCTCCAGGGCGGGGTGCTCAAGGAGCTGCCGGTGGTGATCAAGGCGGACGTGCACGGCTCGATGGAGGCGATCGTCGCCGGGCTCGAGAGGCTCGGCACCGACGAGGTCGCGGTCCGGTTTCTGCACGCGGGGGTCGGCGCGATCACCGAATCCGACGTGACCCTGGCGCTCGCGTCCAACGGCATGATCATCGGCTTCAACGTCCGGGCCAACGCCCAGGCGCGGGAGCTGGCCCGCCGCGACGGCGTCGAGATCCGCTACCACTCGATCATCTACGAGCTGCTCGACGAGGTGAAGGCCGGGCTCTCGGGCCTGCTCTCGCCGGTCGCCAAGGAGACCACGCTCGGCTACGCCGAGGTGCGCGAGGTCTTCACCATCACCAAGGTCGGGCGGATCGCCGGCTGCCGCGTGACGGAGGGGCTGATCCGGCGCAACGCCCGCGCCCGCGTGCTCCGCGACAACGTGGTCGTGCACGTCGGCACCCTCGGCTCGCTCAAGCGCTTCAAGGACGACGTCCGCGAGGTGCGCGAGGGCTTCGAGTGCGGCATCGGCATCGACGGCTTCGGCGACGTCCAGCAGGGCGACGTGATCGAGGCGTTCGAGGTCGAGGAAGTGGCACGCGAGCTGTAGGCGGCGCGGGACGGGCAGGATGAGCCGCAGGCAAGGGCAACCCGGGACCGCGAGCCAGCGCCAGCTGCGGGTTGGCGAGGCGGTCCGGCACGTCCTGGTCGCCCTGCTGGCCCGGGGGACGGTGCATGACCCGGTGCTGGCCGAGGCCAGCCTGACCGTCGCCGAGGTCCGGATGAGCCGCGACCTGCGCCATGCGACGGTGTTCGTCTCCGAGCTCGGCGGCGACCGCCTGCGGCCGGAGATCGGGGCCGCCCTCGCCCGGGCGACGCCGTTCCTGCGCGGCGAGGTGGCCCGCCGGGTCAACATGAAATACGCCCCGGATCTCCGGTTCCGCCAGGACGAGAGCTACGCCGAGGCGGCGAAGATCGATGCCGTCCTCGCGGCCGAGCGGGCCCGGCGCGAGGCCGCTGGAGCCACGGGGGAAGGTACCGACGATGGCGCGCGGTAGGCGCCGGGGGCGCCGGATCGACGGCTGGCTGTGCCTCGACAAGCCGGCCGGAATGACCTCGACCGATGTCGTCAACCGGGTCCGACGGATCACGGGGGCGGCGAAGGCCGGCCACGGCGGCACGCTCGACCCGCTCGCGACCGGGGTCCTGCCGATCGCTCTCGGCGAGGCGACCAAGACCGTCGCCTACGTCATGGACGGCGTGAAGGACTACCGCTTCACCGCCCGGTTCGGCGAGGCGCGCGACACCGACGACGTCGACGGCGCGGTCACCGCGACCAGCCCCGAGCGCCCGGAGGATGCGGCGATCCT
>DASUSF010000365.1:0-8738 GCA_036375275.1 Geminicoccaceae bacterium
TCGGCATGACGGCCTTGATCAGGTAGCGGTCGATCAGCCCGCCATAATCCGACTGCTCACCCGACTGATACGCCATGCCGACGAAGCCGAGCGACAGGTAGGCCATGAGCAGCGCGAACGGGACGAGGAAGATCAGGTCGCCTAGAAGATCGATCAGGCTCCGGGTCCTCGGCTTCAGCTGCTCGTAGACCATGTCCACCCGGACGTGGCGGTCGGCGCGGAGCGCATAGGCGCCGCCGAGGAGAACCATCACCCCGAACAGGTGCCACTGGAGCTCGGCGAGGCCGGTCAGCGTCAGTCCGCCGCCGAACAGGGGCACGCTCCCGCCCCACTGGACGATCTCGTTGACCCGCAGCTGGCTGCCGAGCACCGCGAGCAGCACGGCCGCGATGATCGGCAGAATCAACCAGGAGGCGGCGAGTCCGGGCCAGGCACCGATCGCCTCGATGGTCCGGCCCAGACGCAGCAGTGCAGAACCGGACGAGCGCGCCATCGGCGATCCGCCCGCCGGTCAGCCGCCAGCCGCCCCGATGCCCCGCGGCAGGGCCTGCAGGTCGTGCCAGGAGGCCGCCTTCTCCATGTAGGCGGTCAGCGAATCGTAGGCCTCCTTGAAGATCGGGTCGGTCTCCGCCTCCTGCTCGAGCACTTTCTGCGAGGTGTCCCGCAGCGTCGCCAGGACCTCATCCGGGAACCGGCGCACGTCGACCCCGGCCTCGCGCAGCTCGTTCAGGACGTCGGCCTGGGCGCCCGGCGCCGTGCCCATGCTCCAGATGATGTTGGCCTTGCAGGCTGCCCACACCATCTGCTGCTGTTCCTCGCTGAACTCGCTCCAGACGTCCTTGTTGATGATCAGCGAGTTCCAGCTGGCCGGCTGATGCCACCCCGGGAAGTAGTAGTACTTCGCGATGTCGGCGAACCCGAGCGTCTTGTCGATGATCGGGAGCGAGAATTCGGTCGCATCGATCCGGCCGCGCTCCAGGGCGAGGTAGATCTCGCCGCCGGGGATCAGCTGCGTCGACGCGCCGAGCTCGTTCAGCACCTTGCCGCCGATGCCCGAGATGCGGATCCTGAGGCCCTGGAAGTCCTCGGGCGCGTTGATCTCCTTCTGGAACCAGCCGCCGGCTTCGGGCGCGGTCAAGTGGCAGGGGAACACCTGGACGTTGTACTGGTCGTACGCCTTCTGCAGGATCTCGAGGCCGCCGCCGTAGTACATCCAGCCGAGGAAGACTTCCGGCGTGGGACCGAACGGCATCGCGCCGATGATGCCGTTGACGGGCACGGTGCCCGCCCAGTAGCCGACCCAGTCCCAGCCGGCCTGCACGGCGCCGGAGCTCACGGCGTTGAACACCTCGAGCGCGGGGACGAGATCGCCCGCGCCGTGGATCCTTAGCCGGATCTCGCCGTTGGAGACGTCCTCGAGCAGATCGGCGAGATTCTCCGCTCCCTCGCCGAGATAGACCATGTCCTTGGGGAAGGTGCTGGCCACGTCGATGTTCATCGCGCTCTCGGCGCTGCCCGCATGGCCGAGACCGACGGCTGCGGCCAGCGCGATGGCCGCCACGTCCAGACGTTTCATGCATCCTCTCCCGTTCGTTCTGGTGCGGCTGACATAACCGCAGGGGCGAAGCGTGTTCAAGCCAAACCTCGGCTGACGGCCGCGTCGCGGCCGCCGTTGACAGAGCGGCCGCCACCTCGTCACGTAAGCGCGACCAGACATGCCTGCATGTCGGCGACCGGGGAGGAAGAGCTTGAAGCTCGTGCCGATCGAAGCGCAGCTCGCCATGCACGTCCTCGAGGTCGAGGACGACGACTGGCGCGCTCTCGGGCCGCCGGAGGCGGCGCGGCTGATGACGCTCCTCCTCGCCGCGCGGCGGTTCGAGGAGGCGATCTTCATGCTCGACCGGCGCGGCCTCGTCCACGGTCCCGCCCATTCCAGCATCGGCCAAGAGGGCGGCGCCGCGGGCTGCATCGCGGCGCTGCCTGCCGACCTGAAGATCACCGGCACGCATCGCGCCCACCACCAAGTGATCGGCAAGATCGTCCACGCGCTCTACGAGGACGGCTTCGATCCGACCCGCTTCAACCGCCTGCCCGAGCCGATGCGCCGGGAGGTCCGGGTGATGATGGCCGAGATCCTGGGCCTCGCCGACGGCTGGACCGGCGGGCGCGGCGGCTCGATGCATCTCCGCAACGCGCCGCTCGGCATCATGGGCACCAACCCGATCGTCGGCGCGGGGACGCCGATCGCCTGCGGCATCGCCTACGCCGAGAAGGTGCGCGGCGCGGGCGGCATCGTCGTGACCTTCCTGGGCGAGGGCGCGATCCACCAGGGCACCGCGCACGAGGCCATGCACCTCGCCGCCCTCTACGACCTGCCGTTGATCTTCTTCGTCGAGAACAACCAGTACGCCATCTCGATGACGGTCGCGGACTCGACCCGGGAGACCGAGCTGCTCACGCGACCGGCCGCGCACGGCATCCCCGCGGTCAAGGTGGACGGAATGAATCCGCTCGCCGTGTTCCAGGCGGCGCGGTGGGCCGAGCGCGAGATCCGCGAGCGCCGTGGCCCGGTCCTGATCCACGCCGACGTCTACCGCTACTATCACCAGAGCGTCCCCTACCCCGGCAGCTCGTTCGGCTATCGCACGAAGGAGGAGGAGGACGCCTGGCGCAAGCGCGATCCGGTCGAGCTGATGATGCGGGAACTGCCGGCGCGGGGCATCCTCTCGGCCGCGCAGCTGGAGGCGATCGACGGGCTGGTCCGCGAGGCGATCGATGCCGCGGTCGAGCACGTCAGCGAGGGCCAGGGCTCGAAGATGCGGGTCCGCCCCGAGCTCTGGCCCGATCCGGCGACCGTGGACGCGGGCCTCAGCTCCGACCTCAGCGAGGTGGCGGGGGCGCGGTCCGCCGAGATCGAGGATTTCGCCGCGGACGAGCTCGAGGAAAGCACGCTGATCGAGGTCGTGCCGCGGGTCGTCGGCCGGCGGATGGAGCAGGACCCGAGCATCTACGTCTTCGGCGAGGACGTCGCCAACATGGGCGGCGGCACGGTCGGCGCGACCAGGGGGCTGCTCGAACGCTTCCCGGACCGCATCGTGAACACCCCGATCTGCGAGAACGGCTTCTGCGGGCTCGCCGTGGGCGCCGCGATGTCGGGGCTCCGGCCGATCGTCGAGCTCATGTACAGCGACTTCTTCCTGGTCGCGGCCGATCAGCTTCTCAACCAGGCCGGCAAGCTCCGCCATCTGTTCGGCGGGACCTGCTCCGTGCCGCTGGTGCTGCGCTGCCGGGTGCCCGGCGCCGAAGGCTATGGCTCGCAGCACTCGATGGACCCGTCCGGGATCTTCGCCCTCTATCCAGGCTGGCGGATCGTCGCGCCGTCCAACGCCTTCGACTACATCGGTCTCATGAACGCGGCGATCGCCTGCGAGGACCCGGTGCTCGTGGTCGAGCACCAGAGCCTGCACAAGCGCAAGGTGAGGGTGCCCCGGGATCTCGACTACGTGATCCCGATCGGGAAGGCCAGGCGCGTCGCCGAGGGCGACCAGATCACGCTGCTCGCGACGCTCACGATGGTCGATCTCTGCCGCGACGTAGCGAGGGAGATGGGTGTGCGCGCCGATGTCATCGATCTGAGAACGCTCTCGCTCCGCGATCTCGATTTCGACTTGGTCGGCGCCTCCGTGCGCAAGACCGGCAACGTCGCGGTGGTCGAGCAGAGCACGCGCGGGACCAGCATCGGCGGCCTGATCGCCGACGAGATCCAGCGCCGCTGCTTCGACTGGCTGGACCAGCCGGTGAAGCGGATCGTCGGCCGCTGGGCGCCGCCGACCGTCTCCAGGGTGCTGGAGCAGGCCGCGCTCGCGGGTCGGGGCGATGTCGAGGACGGCATCCGCGGGCTGCTCCGCGACAGCGGCCAGCACCTCGCGCTCGCCGGCTGAGACGCTCCATGGCCCTGCCTTTCCGGCTCGATGGCCGGCGCATCCTGATCACCGGCGCGGCGGGCGCGATCGGCGCCGCGAGCGCGCGCGCCTGCGCCGAACTCGGCGCCTCGCTGATCCTGACCGACCTCCGGGCGCCGGACGCTCTGGCCGACGAGCTCCGAACGACCGGGACGAGCGTCACCAGCCACGCCCTCGACGTCACCGACCGGCCCGCGGTCGAGCGGCTGGTCGGGGAGGCGGGGCGCCTCGACGCCCTGGTCGCGGTCGCCGGTTTCTGCCCGTGGGACGACTGGCTGGAGCCCGGCTGGGACGACGTCTTCCGGCGGACCATCGACGTCAACCTCCTCGGCGTGATCCACGCGACGCGGGCATGCCTCCCGGTCATGCAGCGACAGCGCGCCGGACGGATGGTGCTCGTCAGCTCGGTCGCGGCGCGGATCGGGGGCATGCGGGCGAGCCCGCACTACGTCGGCGCCAAGGCGGGCGTGCACGGCTTCGTCAAGTGGCTCGCCAGGAAGGCGGCGCCCGACGTGCTGGTCAACGCCGTGGCGCCCGGCGCGACGATCAGCGCGATGACCGAAGGCCAGACCTTCGAGACGGGCGCGATCCCGCTGCAGCGCATGGCACGGCCCGAGGAGATCGCCTGGCCGATCGCCTTCCTGTGCTCGGATGCCTCGAGCTACGTCTGCGGGACCATCCTCGACGTCAATGGCGGCGTCTTCATGAGCTGAGGCGCTGCGCCGAGGGGTCGTTCTCGACCGGCGAGGCGACGCAGTGGGAACGCCCTCCCACGCCGGCCGTTTACCGCCGTGCACCAATGGAGGAAACCTGATGCCCAACCCTTGGATGAGCCTCTGGCTGAGCGCTGCCAACAGCTGGGCCGGCGCCGCGCGCGGGTTCTGGACGGCGGAGATGCACCGCCAGCAGACGGCGATGGCCAACGAGATGGTCCGCCAGACCATCGACTTCTGGACCCGCACCTGGATGACCCCCCTCCAGGGCAGCAAGCCGAAGCGTCGCCGCTGAGCTGGACGCTGCCGCCGGCGCGAGCGGGTCATGATCATGCAGGAGATCGCTGTCGCCGACGCCGGCGCGCCCGTGCATCGGCGTGTCCAGAGCCGGTCAGAATGGCGCGCGGACGCGCTGGTCCATGTCGTCGGTGTGACGCTCGGCATTGCGGCCTGCATCGCGCTCGCGCTCGTCGCGCTTCCCGATGCGGACCTCGCGGTTCGCGTGAGTCTCGCCGTCTACGGCGCGGGGCTGCTCGCCATGCTGGGCTGCTCGGCGGTCTACAACATCAGAGCTCATGGTCCCGCCAGGAATTTCTGGCGCCGGCTCGACCACGCCGCGATCTTCGTGATGATCGGCGGCACCTACACGCCCTTCGCGGCGATCGCCCTCGGCGGTGCCTGGGGCGCGGGCCTCCTGATCTTCGTCTGGACCGTGGCGGCAGCGGGGGTGGTGGTCAAGCTGCTTCACCCTGGGCGGCTGGAGACCCTCTCGATCGCCACCTACCTCCTGCTCGGCTGGATCATCCTGATCGCGATCGACCGTCTGATCGCCGCGGTTTCCCCGCCGGCGCTGGTCCTGCTCGTCGCCGGCGGCATCCTCTACAGCATCGGCGTCCTGTTTCACCTCTGGGACCGACTGCCCTACAACCGGGCCGTCTGGCACGGCTTCGTCCTGATCGCCGCCGCGTGCCACTACGTCTCGGTGCTGGACGTCGTCACCGGCTAGATCAGCTCTGGCGCCGGCTTCGGCGGAGGGGGAACGGGATGTCGAACTCGCGGCGGGTTCGTCGACCCGTCACGGAGGCCGACCCCGGCAATCGCCGGAGCGCCTGGGGCGAGCAACGGGACTTGAACCCGTGACCTCCAGAGCCACAATCTGGCGCTCTAACCACCTGAGCTATGCCCGCCACACCGGCGGCTATGTGGCGCAGCGGCAGGACGCCGTCAAGGTCGGCGGGGATGCGCATCATCTTCACCGATGGCGCCCGCGCGCGGCACCAGGACCGCAGTTCCCGGTCGCTGCTGCCGCCAAGCTCCGGCCGACGCCGGTCCTCGCGCGGTCAAGAGCGCCCTACCGCCACATCTCGCGGAGCTTCGCCTGAAGATCGACGCGCGGTGGCTGCCGCCGGTCCCCGGGAGCCGGACCGGCGGTGGGGGCAGTCGCGGCGGCACCGTGATCGAAAAGGTCGAGCAGGGTCGCGGGGATGAAGCGGGAGCGGGGCGCGTGGACGTAGCGGTCGCCGAACCGCGCCTGTCCATGGACGTAGAAGCGATGCGGATGGACCAGATGCAGCTCGTCCCGGGCCCGGGTCATGGCGACGTACAGCAGCCGGCGCTCTTCCTCGACCTCTCCCGGTGAGCCGGTGGCCATGTCCGACGGTATGCACCCGTCGACCACGTTCAGGATGTAGACCACCTTCCATTCCTGACCCTTGGCCGAGTGGATGGTCGAGAGGATCAGGTAGTCGTCGTCGAGGCGGGGCGATCCGGCCTCGTCGCCGATCGCCTGTGGCGGGTCGAGCGCCAGATCGCTGAGAAAGCGCTCGCGGCTCCGGAAGGAGCCTGCGATCAGCTCGAGCTGCGCGATGTCGGCGAGGCGGGCACGGGGATAATCGTAGAGCTGGGGCAGGAGGTCGTCGTAGAACCGGCGCACGAGACCGAGCTGTCCCTGCCAGACCGCCTGGCGTCGGAGCATCGAGAGCAGGCCCACGAGCCCTGGCCAGAGCTCCGCTGCCGCGGCTGGCGGAACGAAGGCGTGCAGGACATCGACCTCGCCGCCGCGGGCGTGGAGGAACCCGAGCGCTTTGCGCGCGGTGCCGGGGCCGATGCCGGGCAGCAGCTTGAGAACGCGGAAGGCCGCCATCTCGTCCCGCGGGTTCTCCGCCCAACGAAGCACGGCGAGCACGTCCTTGACGTGGGCGGTCTCGAGGAACTTGAGGCCGCCGAACTTGACAAAGGGGATGTTGCGGCGACCGAGCTCGATCTCGAGCGCGGCGCTGTGGTGGCCGGTCCGAAACAGCACCGCCTGCTCGCGCAGGTCGATCCCCTGCTCGCGGTTCTCGAGGATCCTCTCCACCACGTAGGCGACCTGATGGTCCTCATCGCGCACCGCGCGCAGGCACGGCTTCTGCCGCGATGCGCGCTCCGAGAAGAGCTCCTTCGCGAAGCGCTCCGGCGCGAGGCGGATCACGCCGTTGGCGGCGGCGAGGATCGGCCGCGTGGAGCGGTAGTTCTGCTCGAGCGTCACGACCGCGGCGGGCGGGTCGAAGAGGATAGGAAAATCGAGGATGTTCCGGACCGTGGCGGCGCGAAAGCCATAGATCGCCTGCGCGTCGTCGCCGACCACGGTCAGCCCCCGGCCGTCGGGCTTCATCCGAAGCAGGAGCCTGGCCTGAAGGGCATTCGTGTCCTGGTATTCGTCGACCAGCACGAAGTCGAAGCGACCGCCGACCGCGGCGGCGAACTCCGGCAGGGCGATCATCTGGTCCCAGCAGAGCAGCAGATCGTCGTAGTCGAGGACGCTCTGGCGCTGCTTGGCCGCGACATACGCGCCGAAGAGCTGGCGGAGGTCCGTCACCCAGTTGCTGCAGTGAGGGAAGGCCTGACGCAGCACCTCGTCGAGGGGGCGCTGCGCATTGACGGCATAGGAGTAGATGGCGAGGCATGTGCCCTTCCTGGGGAAGCGCCGGTCCTTGTGGCTGAACCCGAGGTCGTCCCGAACCAGGTCCATCAGGTCCTGGGCATCGGAGCGGTCGAGCACCGTGAAGGCGGGGTCGAGCCCGACCTCCTCGCCGTAGAGCCGGAGCAGCTTGGCTCCGGCCGCGTGGAACGTCCCCGACCACTCGAGGCTGCCGCTCCAGGACAGCCCGGCGCCAACGACCTCGGCGGAGATTTCCTCGGCACGCCGGGTCATCGCTTCGGCCGCCCGCCGGGTGAAGGTCAGGAGCAGGATCCGCCTTGGATCGGCGCCGTGGACGAGCAGCTGCGCGACGCGATGCGCGAGTGTCTTCGTCTTGCCCGAGCCCGCCCCAGCGATGATCAGCAGCGGCGGCCCGGGCTCGACCCGGTTGCCCGAGATGCCGTAGGTCGCGGCCGCGCGCTGCTGCGGATTCAAAGTGGTGAAGGCTGGTGTCGGCTGCACCAGAACTTGATACTGTCCCGCACGCTCGGCGCCAACCGTCTTCTCACTCCGAGCGGGACTCGCTCCGGTCGGCTCACTAACCCGGCGCGTTCCGGAGATGCGACCTTTCATGTTCGCACCGCGGAGCGGTCGCACCGGCAGTCGCGATCGCAACCCCGCTGCGGTAGAGCCGCCGGTGGCCGCGGATCAGGGGCGTCGCCCGAAAGGAGCCTCCGCACGCCCACGGACAGCCCCCTCCTGGGGGGCTCTCGCGGACACCTCGAAAAACCACGAGCGGATGAGGGTCGGGCCGTGATTCTCTGCCATATGTTGTGGTGGGGAGGATCGGATGGCGGGCCAGCCCGGGTTCTTCGATGTGGACGAGCGCTACGCCGGCCTGTCGGCGGCGGGCGATCCAGTGGCACGGTTGGCGACGGTGATCGACTTTGAGCTGGTTCGCGCTGAGCTCGACACGGCGCTGGAGCGCTCGGACCGGGCGAGGGGCGGCCGGCCGTCGTACGACGCGGTGCTGATGTTCAAGGCGCTGGGTCCTGCGGACGCTCTACACGCTGTCCGACGACCAGACCGAGTGCCAGATCCGGGACCGGCTCTCGTTCATGCGGTTTCTGGACCTGGCGCTCGAGGATGCCATCGATCGGGGCC